>CAUQQW010000140.1:0-2572 GCA_963520365.1 uncultured Kingella sp. | reverse complement strand
TAAAGTGCTGCGTAGATGGTGTGGTATTTAGGGCTTATCTAGTACAGCCCCAATGGTTTTCAGGCTGCTTCAATATATTGCGGATGGGTGTAAATGGTGAATTTTTCGGGTTTGGCAAAGCCGATTAGGGTGATGCCTGCTTGCTCGGCAATTTGGGCGGCGAGCGCGGTGGCGGCGGAAACGGCAACGATGGTGTGGATGCCGATGCTGGCGGCTTTGGCGATCATTTCGTAGCTGGCGCGGCTGGATAGCAGTAGCCAGCCTTGTTGGGTGTTGGTTTGCTGTTGCATCAGATGCCCGATGAGTTTGTCTAGCGCGTTGTGCCGCCCGATGTCTTCGTAGCTGGCTTGGATTTGCGCACCTTCCACCCATGCGGCGGCGTGCAGGCTGCCTGTTTGCTGCCGCAGCGGCTGGTGTTGGTCAAATTGGGCTAGGGCTTGGTTGATGTGGCTGGCGGGGATTTTCAGGCTGCGTGTTATGGGGGTGATATTGGGCTGAGCGGCGGTTAGGCTGTCTATGCCGCAAAGTCCGCAGCCTGTGCGCCCGTTGAGCGTGCGGCGGCGTTGTTTGAGCGCGGAAAAGCATTCGCTGGCGATTTCTAGGCGCGCTTCTATGCCTTGCGGTGTGCTAACGATTTCGCTGTCGTAAAGCTGGCTGGGGCGTTGCAGGATGTGTTCACTGATGCTGAACCCGAGCGCGAGCTGGGGGATGTCTTGCGGCGTTGCCATGATAACGGCGTGGGAGATGCCGTTATAGATTAGGGCGATGGGAGCTTCTTGGGCGAGCGTGTCTTGGGTGGGGACAAGGTTGCCGTGTTGATAGCGGGTGATGGGGCGGGTTTGGATGGGCATGGTAAGGCAGCCTGAAAATGGGGTAGGGGGTGTAAAACAGGGGAAGGTGGTTTTCAGGCTGCCTATTGTTGGTGCGATAACGGCGAATAGGCAGCCTGAAAGTAACTGCGCTGGGCTGGCTATGGACGATGACTAAGGCAGCCTGAAAACCTAATCCGCGCAATCAAACCAGTTGGCACAACGCCAAAAGGATTGGCTTTTGCACATGGTAAATAATCCCGCCCAGCGCCAGCAGCCACCATTCTATCAAACAAAGGCAGCCTGAAATCCGCTCAAATCCGCTTTCAGGCTGCCTTTGGCTGAGTGTTTACTGCATCACGTTTGCGGTTGGTTTTCTGCCGCAGCAGGCATATCGTTTGCCGTTTCAGGCTGCGTTTGGCTGGCTGCGTTGCCGCCCGAGCCGTTGCTACCATTACCATTGCTGCTGTCGTTTGGCGTTTCGTGTGCTTTCGCCATCATCTCGCGATACCAGCGGGGGTGGTGTTTTTTCGCCCAAGTTTGCGTAACCACGCCTTCGGTCATCGCGCGAATCGTGCCGCGAATCCAAATGGCAGCGTAAACGTGCACAATAATCCCCGCAATCAAAATCGTTGCCGCCCAAGCGTGCAGCAGCAGGGCGATGCGCACGGTATCAATGGCAAAATAGCCCGAGAAATACTGCCGCCAAGCGATGATGCCTGTGATGCCCAGCACCAGCATGCAGCCCGTCATCAGCCAAAACATGCCTTTTTGCCCGCCGTTGTATTTGCCCACATCGCCCACTTCATGCCCATTGAGCACTTGCGGCACCGCCATCATCCATTTCACATCTTCCTTGTTGATGAAGTTGTGTTTCCAATAGCGCAAAAACTGGCGGAAAAAGCCGAGAAACATCACCACGCCAATAATCGGATGCACCATGCGTGCCAGCTGCGGCGTGCCAAAAATGCCTGTTAGCCAGAAAAACGCGGGGTAGAAAAACGCCAAGCCCGAAATGGCCAGCAGCACAAAACAGCCTGCCACCACCCAGTGGTTAAAGCGCTCTGCGCGTTTATAGCGTTGGATTAAGCGTTCTTTTTTCATTATGCGTCCTCCTCACGTTTCAAGATGTCGCCCTCTTTGCCGATGACTTCGGGGGCTTCTTCTTCGGCTCGGTTCGGGCCTACGGTGATGTAGTGCAGCCAGCCTGTTGCCACAGCGGCGGCGATGCCAAAGGTTGCCAAGGGTTTGAGCAAGCCTTTCCACAGTTTCACCGTTGCGCTGATGTGCGGGTTTTCAGGCAGCCCTTTATACAAAGTGGGGCGGTCGGCATGGTGCAACACATACATAACGTGCGTGCCGCCCACGCCTTGCGGGTCGTATAAACCTGCATTTTTGTAGCCGCGATGGTTCAAATCTTTGATGCGCTCGGCGGCCAAGAGTTTCATGTCTTCCTTGCTGCCAAACTGAATCGCGCCTGTTGGGCAAGTTTTCACACAAGCAGGCTCTTGCCCAACTGCCACGCGGTCGGAGCACAAAGTGCATTTGTAAACCTTGTTTTCCTTTTTATCCATGCGCGGAATGTTGAACGGGCAGCCTGCGATGCAATAGCCGCAGCCAATGCAGTTTTCTTGATGAAAATCCACAATGCCGTTTTCGTATTGAATAATCGCGCCAGGCGATGGGCAGGCTTTCAGGCAGCCTGGGTCGGCGCAGTGCATACAGCCGTCTTTGCGGATAAGCCATTCCAATTTGCCGTTTTC
>CAUQQW010000139.1:0-2770 GCA_963520365.1 uncultured Kingella sp. | reverse complement strand
TTAAAACAATTGGTAAGAAGTAATTTATCCTAGTTATCTAGGACAGCCCCTTTTTTTTTAATGCCGTTTTAGCTTCGCTGAAACTCGCTTTAAATGCCGTTTTAGCTTTACTGAAACTCGCTTCGCTCGTTTTCAGGCTGCCTTTGGCTGCTTTGGCGACAGCAATCAGCGTTTCATTTTGCCTGCCGTGCCATAAGCCAGCACTTCCACCGTGCCTTGCGTGCCGCCTTGTTGGGGCACGTGGATATTATCCAGCGACGCGGTTTCAAATTTCATGTTGAACACAATATCCGCGCCCAGCGCTTCGGCTTCTTCTTTCATGCGCAAGATGGCTTCGCGGCGGGCGCGGTCTAACAGCGTTTCATAGCTGCGAACGTTGCCGCCAAAAAAATTGCGAAAGCCCGCCAGCATACGGCTGAAATAATTGCTAGAAACCACCACGCTGCCGCGCACCAATTGTTGCGTAACAAAATCTTCGGGCGGGCGTTTGAGCGGAATAACCATAATGTGATGCAATTTTTCTTCGCGCGCCAAAATGCTGGCGTAGTGTTTTTTCTCGTTGCGGCTGCCTGTGAAGAAGGTGATAACGAGCAATAGGGCGACGAATATGAGACCGATTAAGGTATCCATTTCGCGCTCCTATTCCAGCACGACTGCTGTGCCGTAGGCGAAAATTTCGGCTGCGCCTGCGGCAACGGATGATGTGGAAAAGCGCACGTTTAACACGGCGTTGGCACCTGCTTGGCGGGCTTGTTCAATCATGCGGTCTAGGGCTTGGTCGCGCGATTCGTTGAGCAGCTCGGTGTAGCCTTTGAGCTCGCCGCCAACAAGATTTTTCAGCCCTGCCATAAAGTCGCGCCCTGCGTGTTTGGAGCGCACGGTTGAGCCTTGCACCAAGCCAAGGTGTTTGATGATGCGGCGGTCGGGGATGGTTTCTAGGTTGCTGATCAGCATGAATGTCTCCTGTTGGGATAAGGTTGAGGGAAAGGGAGTAATCAATCATAGGCAGCCTGAAAATCAGGTGCGGCTTGGGCTACGCGCATGGGAAGCGTGGTACGCGGCGCAACGCGTGAAAATGGCAATGAAATCGGATGTTGGATATTTTAGCTTTGCAAAAACGCGCAAATTCGTTTTCAGGCTGCCTTTGGGCAAACAAATGGATAACTTGCGGCAGCCTGAAAATCTACATCTTGCGCACGTCCACAAAATGCCCTTCCACCGCTGCTGCCGCCGCCATCGCAGGGCTGACCAAATGCGTGCGCCCGCCGTTGCCTTGGCGGCCTTCAAAATTGCGGTTGGACGTGGAAGCGCAGCGTTGTTGCGGCTGCAAGCGGTCGGCGTTCATCGCCAAGCACATGGAGCAACCGGGTTCGCGCCATTCAAAGCCTGCGTCGATAAAGATTTTGTCCAAGCCTTCGGCTTCG
This sequence comes from uncultured Kingella sp., assembly GCA_963520365.1. Lineage (GTDB taxonomy): Bacteria > Pseudomonadota > Gammaproteobacteria > Burkholderiales > Neisseriaceae > Kingella_B. Next base: position 1,346 of record CAUQQW010000139.1, on the reverse strand, counting down.
GCTTGGCGTTTCACCAAACCCGACCCTGGCACGATTAACACGCGCTGCACGTTATCCGCCTTTTTGCGCCCTTTGGCGATGGTGGCGGCTTCGCGCAAATCTTCAATACGGCTGTTGGTGCATGAGCCGATGAACACGATGTCCACAGGGATGTCGGTGAGCGGTGTGCCGGCTTCCAAGCCCATGTATTCCAGCGCGCGCTCCATGCCGCTGCGTTTCACGGGGTCGGCTTCGTCGGCGGGGTTGGGCACTTTGCCGCTCACGTCCAACACCATTTCGGGCGATGTGCCCCATGTTACTTGCGGCTCAATATCGGCAGCCTGAAAACGGTAAACCTTGTCAAACACCGCGCCTTCGTCTGATACCAATGTTTTCCAATAGGCGACGGCTTTGTCCCAATCCGCGCCTTTGGGGGCGAATGGGCGGTCTTTCACGTATTCAATCGTGGTGTCGTCCACGGCGACCATGCCGCTGCGCGCGCCCGCTTCAATCGCCATGTTGCACAGCGTCATGCGCCCTTCCATGCTCAGGCTGCGGATGGCTTCGCCGCCGAATTCGATGGCATAGCCCGTGCCGCCTGCTGTGCCAATTTGTCCAATAATATACAGCGCAACGTCTTTGGCGGTTACACCCGTTTTCAGGTTGCCTGTAACCTCAATCAGCATGGATTTAGACTTTTTGGCGGTAATGCATTGCGTTGCCATCGTGTGTTCCACTTCGCTGGTGCCGATGCCATGCGCCAATGCGCCGAATGCGCCGTGGGTGCTGGTGTGCGAGTCGCCGCAGACCACGGTCATGCCGGGCAGCGTTGCGCCTTGCTCGGGCCCCATTACGTGCACAATGCCCTGGCCTTTGTCCATAAACGGAAAATATGCCAGCGCACCGAATTCTTTGATGTTTTTGTCCAAAGTGTCCACTTGCAGCTTGGAGATGGGGTCTTGGATGCCTTTGTCCCAATCGCCGGTGGGGGTGTTGTGGTCGGCGGTGGAGACCACGCTGTCAATGCGCCAGAGCTTGCGCCCCGCCATTTTCAAGCCTTCAAAGGCTTGCGGGCTGGTTACTTCGTGCACCAGATGGCGGTCAATATACAGCAGCACAGTGCCGTCTTCTTCTTCGCGGACAACGTGGCTGTTCCAGAGTTTGTCGTATAGGGTTTGGGGAGTCATGGTTTGTGTCTTTCTTGATTTGGATACGGAAAAGTGGTTATTTTAGACTTTTTGGACAAAATTTTCAATTATTAAATTTAAATTGGATGCAAATAAGATAAAAATTGGACAAATTGTTTATTTTTTATTTGGGGCTGTCCTAGATAACTAGGATAAATTACTTCTTACCAATTGTTTTAA
>CAUQQW010000138.1:0-2816 GCA_963520365.1 uncultured Kingella sp. | reverse complement strand
TAAAGTGCTGCGTAGATGGTGTGGTATTTAGGGCTTATCTAGTACAGCCCCAATGAAAATAATCAAAACGCCTGCTCAACACGCAAGGCAGCCTGAATTTTAACCTAAAAACAAAAATCTTAACAAAAATTATCTAATACTCCCGCCGCTCTTGGCAGCCTGAAACCAAGCCTTGCAGTTCTTGCGGGCGCAAAATCCGAATGTGTTTGTGTTCCACATCAATCAAGCCATCTTGCTTGAATTTAGACAGCGTGCGGCTCACCGTTTCCAGTTTCAGCCCTAAATAGCTGCCGATTTCCTCGCGCGACATCCGCAAAATAAAATCGTTTGCCGCAAAACCGCGCACATACAAACGATCCGACAAATTCAGCAAAAACATCGCCAGCCGCTCTTCCGCGCGCATATTGCCCAGCAGTAGCATAACGGTTTGATTGCGCACGATTTCGCGGCTCATCAAGCGCAGAAAGTGCAGATACAGATTGGGGATTTTTTCATTCAATTCATCCACTTGGTCAAACGGCAATTCGCACACTTCGCTGTCTTCCAGCGCCACCGCATCGCAGGCGTATTTGCCCAAGCAAATGCCATCGGTGCCGACCAATTCGCCCGACATAAAAAAGCCAGTAACTTGGTCGCGCCCGTCTTGCGTGCTGATGGCGGTTTTGAAAAATCCTGTGCGGATGGCGAACAGTGAAGTGAACGTTTCGCCCGCGTGGAATAAAAATTCTCCGCGTTTTACACGGCGGTTTTGTTTCAGTACCGTGCCAATTTGGTTAAAATCCTCCTCTTGGAAACCCACAGGCATGCAGATTTCCTTTAACGAGCAATGCGTGCATTGTGCTTTGCAGATAGGCATCTTTGACATAATTCTTAATGATCCCAAAATATAGTTATATCGTCTGATTGACAAAGTTTTACAATGCTTGTAAAAGCCGAGCCATTTTAACAAAATTTGATTCAAAACAAAATAATTTTACCACTATCATGAAAATCATTACCATCCAGAAACACACATCAACGCTTTTTGATTTTGACCGCGAACTCATCGCCAGTCTTCCCGCCAGCGGCCCTCGCTACACGTCTTATCCCACCGCCGATCGTTTTTATAATGAATTTCAACAGCCTGAATACATCGCCACGCTGGAAAACACGCTTTCAGGCAGCCTGAAACCCGTATCGCTGTATGTGCACATTCCGTTTTGCAATGTGATTTGCTATTACTGCGGCTGCAATAAAGTCATCACCAAAGACACGCGCAAGGCGGATGAATACCTTACTTATCTGGAAAAAGAAATGGCTCTGCTCGCCCCGCATTTGCACGGCAAGCACAAGCTCGCCCAGCTTCATTTTGGTGGTGGCACGCCTACATTTTTGAGCGATGAGCAGTTGGAGCGCGTGTTTGCCATGATACGCGAGCATTTTGAATTGCTGCCCGATGGCGAATATTCCATTGAGATTGACCCGCGCAAGGTGAGCCGAGAGAGCGTGTTTAAGCTGGGCAAGCTGGGCTTTAACCGCATGAGCGTGGGCATTCAGGATTTTGATCCCAAAGTTCAGGCTGCGGTAAATCGTATTCAAACGGTGGAAGAGACGCGCAATGTGATTGAAGCGGCGCGGGAAGCGGGCTTTAAATCTATTAGCGTGGATTTGATTTATGGGCTGCCGCACCAATCGGTGGAAAGCATTAAACCTACGCTGGAAACGGTGCTATCGCTGTCGCCCGACCGCCTTGCGCTGTATCACTACGCGCATTTGCCGCATATTTTCAAGCCGCAGCGGCGCATTGACACCAACGCCGTGCCATCCAGCGAAGAGAAGCTGGACATTTTGCAATACGCGGTGCATTTGCTGGACGAGCGCGGCTATGTGTTTATTGGCATGGACCATTTTGCCAAGCCCGAAGACGAGCTGGCGATTGCTTTGCGCGAAGGGCGTTTGCAGCGCAATTTCCAAGGCTATTCCACTTATGCCGACTGCGATTTGGTGGCGATTGGCGTGAGCAGCATTGGCAAAATTGGCGATACATACAGCCAAAATGAGCGCGATTTAGCGCAATACTACGCTGCGCTGGATAACAACCAATTGCCGATTATGCGCGGCTTTCGGCTGAGCGATGATGATGTGATGCGCCGCCAGATTATTCAGGATTTGATGTGTCGTTTTGCTTTGGAGTTGTCGGATTATCGGGCTGATTTTGCTGAGTATTTCGCCGAAGAAATGCCTGATTTGCAACGCATCGCCGAGCTGGGCTTGATTGAATGGCAGCCTGAAACGGGCAGCCTGAACGTTACCCCCAAAGGGCGGTTTTTGATTCGCAACATTGCGATGATTTTTGATTACTACTTGCGGCATAAGGAAACTAAGGCGAAGTATTCGCAGACGGTTTAGCTTTGGCGAATGCGCCGTTTTCAGGCTGCCTATGGTGTTGCACCGATAGGTAGCCTGAAATTTTTGTGGGGTGGGGTGTTTTCAGGCTGCCTTTGCATTGCTTAAAGGCAGCTTGAAATGTTTGGGCTACGGCAATGCAAAGAGTGGGTATGGCGGCGATACGCCATGTTCTGTTTTGGATTATGCGAAGGGTTGGGGCAGCCTGAAACGGAGTTGGAGCGGCGATGGCTTGTTGCCAGATTGCTTAATTAAACAGAGCAAGATGTCGGCGAGCCGCCGACGCTCCATTGGGTTGTTTTTCAGGCTGCCTTTGTTTACAGGATAAGGCAGCCTGAAAATGGGTTTGTGCATTATGGTTAGCTTCGGGTGTAGTTTTAACCATGCGTCTCATGCCGACGGGGCACTTACTTTTCTTTGCTTCGCCAAAG
>CAUQQW010000137.1:0-2853 GCA_963520365.1 uncultured Kingella sp. | reverse complement strand
TTGGGAGATTTACTCCTTTAATCAGCGATGTTGCACTTGATATGCGAATGTAAGTGCCTAATCATTTAACCGATAAGGCAGCCTGAAAATGTATGGATGTTTCTTTTTCGCTTGTCTTGATTTGAATACGCGGTAGTAGGCAAGGGCAAGGGCAGCCTGAAAACTCGTTTGCCGTTTGTGGATTACGTTCGCATTCACAGCTTAATTTGCTTGCTCATTGTTTAGCCCAGCCAAAAAACATTTCAGGCTGCCTTATCAATCTCCCGATAAGGCAGCCTGAAAACCGCATCAGCGTTTATTTTTTCTTCTTATCTTTCTTGGCTGGCTCTTTATCCAGCACTTCCACTTTGGGCGCGCCGTTCGCCGTTGCGGCATCGGCTTGGCGGTTAATTAGCCATTGCTGGGCAATGGTCAGCAAGTTGTTGACCACGTAATACAGCACCAACGCAGCGGGGAAGAAGAAGAACATAATGGAGAATATCAGCGGCATGATTCTCATCATTTGCGCTTGCGCGGGGTCGCTGGGCGGTGGGCTGAGTTTGGTTTGGAACCACATGGTTGCTGCCATCAAAATCGGCAAAATATAGAATGGGTCGGGGCGCGACAGGTCGTGAATCCAGCCCAGCCACGGCGCTTGGCGCAGCTCCACCGAAAGGAAAATCATCCAATATAGCCCGATGAAAATCGGCATTTGCAACAGCATCGGCAAGCAGCCGCCCAGCGGGTTGATTTGCTCGGTGCGATAAAGCTGCATCATTTCTTGCTGCATCGCCATGCGGTCTTCGGGGTTGGGGTATTTTTTCTTCAATGCTTCCATTTTGGGCTGGATGGAGCGCATTTTTGCCATGGATTTGTAGGCTTTTTGGTTGAGCGGGAACAGGATGGCTTTCACAATAAGCGTGAGCACGATAATCGCCCAGCCCCAGTTGCCGATGATGCCATGCAGCCAGTTGAGCAGGGCAAACAGCGGCGAAGCGAAAATGTGTACGCGCCCGTAGTCTTTGGTTAGCTCAAATTTGGGGGCGATGGTTTTCAGGATGCTGGTTACTTGCGGGCCAGCATAGAGATTGGCGGCGAAGGTTTTGCTGCCGCCTGCGGGGATGTCCACCACGGCGGTGTTCACGCCTGCGCTGTATAGGTTGCTGGGCAGGCGTTTGATACCGATGGTGCAGCTGCCGCCGTTGCACAGGTTGTCGCCGTTTTCAGGCTGCATAATCCATGCAGAAACGAAGTAATGCTGAATCATGCCCACATAGCCACCTGAGGCTTTGCGTTGGTATTCGGCGGTGTCTTTGCCTGCGTCAAAGTCTTTGTCTAGCGTGGTAAATTGCACTTTTTGGAAGGCATCGGCATCGGGGGTGTAAACAATCGGGCCAACATAGCTGCTGGTGAACCAGCCTTCGCCTGCGGGCTTGCTGTTGTCGCGCACGATTTGGTACGACGTGCCCAGCTTCACCGCTTGGCTGCCCGTGTTTTTCACATCAAAGCGCACGTTCACCAAATAGCTGTTTTTGCTGAATGTGTAGATTTTGTCCACTTGCACGCCGTTTTGCGCGGGCGCGGTTAGGCGCACTTCCAATTTATCGCCGTTGAGCGTGTAGGCTTTGGATGCAGCCTGAAACTGGGCATCGGCAAGAATATTGTTGCCGCTGGCATCCACCAAATTGGATTGGGCGATGTAGGTGAGCGGTTTGCCGTCTGCCAGCAGGGTGAAGCGTTGGGCGGTGTCGTGGGTGGCATCGTAGTGTTGCAGGATTAAGCCGCGCAAATCGCCTGATTTTTCGTCTATCGTGGCTTTAACGGTGTCGGTTTCCACGCTCACGGGCTCTGTTGCGCCCAATGGGGCGGCTTTCGGCTGCGCGGCGGTTTGTTGCTGCGCGGCTTGCTGCGGTTGTGGCTGGGCAGCGGGGAAGAAGTGCTGCCAAGCCATCATAAAGACAATCGCCACCGCGGCGGTGGCCAGCATGCGTTTAAATTCGGATGGGTTTTGCTGTTGCATGAGAGAGTTTCCTAAAACTAGGGGACGGGGTCGTAACCGCAGCCGCCCCAAGGGTGGCAACGGGCAAGCCGTTTGAGGGCGAGCCAGCCGCCTTTGAGCGCGCCATATTTGCGCACGGCTTCAATGGCGTATTGCGAACAAGTGGGCGTGTAGCGGCAGCGCGGCGGGATAAGCGGGCTGATGCAGAGTTGATAAAAGCGAATCAGCGCGAGAAAGAGTTTACGGAGCATGGGACGTTTCAGGCTGCCTATGCGGATGAGTGGGGCAACATGGCGGCGGGTTGGGAAAATCCAAGCGATGAAGCGGAGTGTTTACAAATGCGCACCCGCTTAACGCGCGATTAGGCAGCCTGAAAGCGAGTTTACGAGAAAATCAACTTTCAGGCTGCCTAGGGCATTATTTGTATGGGCGGGGCAACATCAATTCTGCTAGCTGTTGGCAAACTTCGTGATACTGCTCGCGTTCAAACATCACGCGCACGCGCACCACGAAATCTTTGGCGGGCAACTGCGCCTGATGCAGCCTGAACCATTCGCGTATCACGCGTTTCATGTAATTGCGCTTGTTTGCCCGTTTGGCGGCTTTTTTGCCCACCACCAAGCCCAATCGCGCGTGCCCCAGCGCATTGTGTTCCGATTGCAGCACCGCCAAAAAGCTGCGCGAACGCTGTTTTCTTAATGCAAAAACGGAAGAAAACTCTTCCGTTGTGAGCAGCCGATAGGCTTTGCCAAAGCGATAAGCCAATTACACAGCCAAACGTTTGCGACCTTTGGCACGGCGTGCTGCCAATACGGCGCGACCGCCGCGGGTTTTGGAGCGCACCAAAAAGCCGTGGGTGCGTTTGCGTTTGGTAA
>CAUQQW010000136.1:0-2884 GCA_963520365.1 uncultured Kingella sp. | reverse complement strand
ATAAGGAAGATTCTAACTTAAGTGGAATTTCCTGAGTTATCTAGGACAGCCCCATAACTATTTCACAATAATCGGTTTATCGGTTTCGCTGATGATGCCGCCGCCTAGGCAGATGTCGCCATCGTATAGCACGGCGGATTGCCCAGGGGTAACCGCCCATTGCGGCGCGGCAAAAATCAGCTCGGCGGTGTCGTCATCCAAATAGCACAGTTCGCATGGAGCATCTGCCATGCGGTAGCGGGTTTTGCAGGTGTAGCGCCCTGCGGCGGGCTTGGTGGGCAGCGTCCACGATAGCTGGTTCATTTTCAGGCTGCCTGAATAGAGCAGGGGAGCATCATGCCCTTGCACCACGATTAATTCGTTGCGGGCGATGTTTTTGCCTGCCACAAACCACGGCTCGCCCGCGCCGCCGATGCCCAAGCCTTTGCGTTGCCCGATGGTGTAAAAGGTTAAGCCGATGTGTTCGCCAACGGTTTTGCCATCGGGGGTTACCATATTGCCGTTGTGCGTGGGCAGGTATTTTTGCAGAAATTCGCGAAACGGGCGCTCGCCAATAAAGCAAATGCCTGTGCTGTCTTTTTTAGCGGCAGTAGGCAGCCTGAAATCGCTGGCAAGGCGGCGCACTTCGGTTTTTTCCATATCGCCCAGCGGAAAGAGCGCGCGTTGCAATTGAAAAGGTTGCAAGCGGTATAAAAAATAGCTTTGGTCTTTGCTGTTGTCCGCGCCTTTGAGTAGATAATGCACGCCGTCGCGCACTGTTTTGCGGGCGTAATGCCCCGTGGCGATGGCTTCTGCGCCTTGCGCGATGGCGTGTTCCAAAAAGCATTTGAATTTGATTTCGGCATTGCACAGCACATCGGGATTGGGCGTTCTGCCCGCTTCGTATTCTTGCAAAAAATAGGCAAAAACTTTGTCTTTGTATTCTTTGGCGAAATTAACGATGTCAATGTCTATGCCGATGATGTCGGCAACCGCCATCGCGTCGAGCGAGTCTTCTTTGATGCTGCAATATTGATCGTTGTTGTCGTCTTCCCAGTTTTGCATGAAGATGCCGCGCACGTTGTGTCCTTGTTGGTGCAACAGCGCGGCGGTTACGGAGCTATCCACCCCGCCCGATAAGCCGACAATAATGTTTTGAGATTGCATGATGAGTGTCCTTATAATGCGTGTATTTTAGCATGATGAAGCGGTTTTCAGGCTGCCTACTGGTGTGCAAATAGGCAGCCTGAAAACAAGAATGATGGCGTGGTTTGCCGATTTCAAGCGCCGCGCCCATATCAACGCTGCGCCATGCCAAAGGCAGCCTGAAAACGGTTTTATAGGTTTTTTCCGTTTTCAGGCTGCCTTTGGGCTTATTTGATGATGGTACCCACGCGGCTCATCTCGCCCGTGTTCAACCAAATCATAAACGCCTTGCCCACAATCAACTTATCGTCCACAAAGCCCCAATAGCGGCTGTCTGCGCTGTTGTCGCGGTTATCGCCCATGGCAAAATATTTGCCCGCAGGCACGGTACATTTGAAGCTGCTACCGTCTTCCGCGTATTCGCAATTTTGCTGCAAACCGCTTTCAAAGCCCGATTGCATAAACATCGCTTGGTAGTGATTCCATGTTGGCACATCCACCGAGGGTGCGCCCTCCATTTTCAACACCTCAAACGTTCTGCCTTCAAAGGTGGATTGAAAGCGCTCGGCTTGGCGGGGAATGTTGCTGTTGCCATCATCGGGATAAGTGTAGCCGCCTTGCGATACATCCACGCTGGCTTTGCCGTTCACAGTGAGAATTTTGTCTTTATATTCAACCGTATCACCGCCCACCGCCACAATGCGCTTGATGTAATTATTCTGCGGCTCAACAGGATAATTAAACACCACCACATCGCCGCGCTGAATGCTGCCTGTGGGAATCGCCACCGTGTTCAACACGGGAATGCGGATGCCATAGCTAAATTTGTTTACCAAAATAAAATCGCCCTTCACCAGCCCCGAGCGCATGGAGCTAGACGGAATTTGAAACGGCTCAACAATAAACGTGCGCACCACAAATACCACCGCGATAATGGGGAAAAAGCCCGCCATATAATCACGCAAATGGTTATTATCAGGCTTGATTTTGTCTTTATGGCTCAATTTTTGCCACAGCCAATTTGCCCCTGTGAACGCGGTAAACAGCAGCAGTACGGCGGTGAAACTCCACGCCAAGCCCACCGACAAAAAGCCGAATGCGCCAATCATCATCAGCAGATAGCTCCATTGCAGGGTGTTGCTCCATTCGCCTGTTTCCAAGCGTTTTTTGTTGCCTGTTACCAGCATGATGGCGCCGATAACAAATAGCGCGATGGCGCCGAATAGAATGAAATTGTTGTTCACTTGTGGTGTTTCCTTTGTTGTTGAATGTGGGGGAAAAGGGGTTTCAGGCTGCCTGAAAACTGTGTTCTACACATCCCCGTAAACAGCCATCCAAAGCCACAGTAAAACGGTGGGAATCAGAATGACCTTCCAAGAATTGTCGCGTTTGCCGATTAGGGTTTTTACAAAAAACACCAGTGAAAAAATAGCGGCAAGAATTGTCCAAAAAATAACAACCATGCCGACCATCTGCATGATTTGCGACATGGGTTTGGGCGTGCGCGCCAAAGTATTCAAGCCAAAAACGGCAAGCTATGTGCCGATTAAAATGCCGATATTTTGCGCTTTTTCGGTTGCAATGAGTTTGTTGCTCATAGTGGTTTCCTTTAGTATGGGTGAAATGGTTTCAGGCAGCCTGAAAATCACTTCTCCCCAATCTCCAAAATCGCCAAAAACGCGCTCTGCGGAATCTCCACATTCCCCACCTGTTTCATGCGTTTTTTACCGGCTTTTTGTTTTTCCAGCAGTTTTTTCTT
>CAUQQW010000135.1:0-3124 GCA_963520365.1 uncultured Kingella sp. | reverse complement strand
GCATACTGACCTTCTTGTTTTTAGAAAGTGTTGCACTTGGGAGGCGAATGTAAGGCAGCCTGAAAATGCTTTTAGCAAAGCTAAACGATGGGCAAGCAAATCAAGCCACGAGCGCGAACGTAATCCATCAAACGGCAAACGGATTTTCAGGCTGCCCTATCCATTGCACGATACGGCAGCCTGAAAATATTTTTCGGCAATACTAAACGATGGGCAATCAAATTAAGCTGTGAACGTAAACACAATCAGCACGCAACAAACAAATTTTCAGGCTGCCCCAACCCTATCCCCCTGCTCCGCCAAATACCGCGCCATCGCCGCCGCATCATCCAACACCACCGCACCCGCCGCTTGCATCGCCTGCCAAGCCGCCGCCACCGTATCCGCTGCAATGCCGCGACACGCCGCGCGGTTCACCAGCACGCGCCAATCGCCGCTGCGCAAAAGCTGCAACACCGTGGTTTTCACGCAATAATCCGTCGCCAAGCCGCCCACCAGCAACGTCGTCGCGCCCTTGTCGCGCAGCCATTCAATCAAACCCGTGCTCAACTTCTCCGCCAAATCGTGATAACACGCGCCATAGGGGTGCATATCAGGCTCAACGCCTTTCCACACGCAAAAATCATACGCCGTGATGGGCGGCAGCTCGTCCAGCAATTCAAATCCATCCGTGCCCACAATCGCATGCGCCACCCAAGTCTCGCGCGCATTGGGCAAACCCGTGTCGCACAGCTGCTCGGCATGGCTGCGGCAAATCCATTGCGCGGCGGGGCTGTGCGCGTCTTTGCTCATCACGCGCAGCTGGGCAAGCCGCGCTTGGGCGTTCAGCTCTGCCGCAATCAAATGCCCTTCGTGCACGGGCAATTCGGTAGGACAAAGCGGGGTAAAGGTTTTTTGCGCATCAATATCCAACGAAACAATCATATTCTTCCTTGCCAAAATGGCTTTTCAGACTGCCTACTGTGTTCCCAATAGGCAGCCTGAAAAGCGTTTAAACCGTATCACACCATCTGCGTCAAACTTTTGGCGCTCGCGCCAGTGGCGGGGTCAATCCCCAAATCATCGCTGTCGCCCGATGAAGCGCAGCCTGCCAGCGCGATGCCCATTAGTGCAGCCAATAGCCATTTTTTCATGATAATCGTCCTTATTGTAAAGCGTGGAAAAGGCGTGATTGTAGCACAAGCCGTTTTCAGGCTACCCCTGCCCTGCCCAGCGCGGAATGAACCGTTGCGCATTCCAGCTCGTTTTGCCACAATATCCGCATCTTATTGCAACCGCCTAAATATGTACCGCGCACTCATTTTGCTTACCGCCTTCCTGCTCTCTGCCTGCGCCACCGAATGGCGCATTCGCCACAACGCAAACGGCAAAACCGCGCTGCGCCTGCAAAGCGTGCGCAACAGCACGCTGCCTGAAAACGGCTTAACCCCCATCCAAGCCCAAGATTTGCAAGCGGGCGACATCCTATTTTCCGCCGAAGGCAGCGTTCAATCGCTTGGCATCCGCTTGTTCAGCAACGCCGCCGTCAGCCATTCCTTTCTCTATCTGGGCGACGGAAAAATCGCCGAAGCCGTTGGCAGCGGCACGCGCATCCGCCCGCTTGCCGATGCGCTTAAAGAAAGCAATCTCACCGTTGCCTTTCGTCGCCCCGATTTAAGCGCCGAAAACATCCAAGCCATCATCGCCTTTGCCGAAGAAAAAAACGGCAAGGGCTACAACCATCTCGGTATCGCGCTGCAAGCCCCATTCGCGCTCACGCGCAACGCCTGCGAGCTGCCCGTTATCCCGCGCGCCCTACGCCATTTGTGTCTCAACGCACTCGCCACCGTCACCGTCCCCGCATTGGGCGGCGAGCGGCTGTTTTGTTCACAATTTGTGATTGAAGCCTTTAACCGTGCTGGCAAACCGCTCACCAGCGCCAAGCCACAATGGGTAGATCCTTCCGACATCCTGCACATGCGCGAAGACGACATCGCCACCATCTCGCCCGTTGCCAAGCTGCAATACATCGGGCATCTGCAATGCAGCCCATCGCTGTGGAACGCCAGTTGCCAAGCCAATAAACACGCGCCCGCATCATCGCAACCCGCGCAAAACGATTTTCAGGCTGCCGCAACACCCCCCGCCTAAGCCCCAAGCCAAACCATGCCCAAACAAAAATCCACCCTGCGATACCTGCGCTACGGACTCTTACTCAGCATTCTCAGCATTCTCGCCCTGCAAGCATGGTGCGCATGGCAAGTGTACCAATACGCCACGCAGCCCACCCAGCTGCCCAAACACGCCGATGCCGCCGTCGTGCTAGGCGCCGCCGCATGGGGCGACAAGCCGTCCCCCGTGTTTCGCGAACGCATCAATCACGCCATCGCCCTCTACCAATCCGAACGCGTTGAAAAACTCATCTTCACCGGCGGCACCCGCAAAGAAGGCTATCCCAGCGAAGGCGAAGTCGCCCGCAAATTCGCCATCAAACAAGGCATCCCCAGCCACGACATTCTCTACGAAACCCGCTCCAAAGACACCTATCAAAATCTCGCCAATACCCGCTTGCTCATTCAAAAACACAAGCTCCACAGCGTTATCATCGTTAGCGACCCCTACCACATGGCGCGCGCCATCGCCATCGCCCAAGACCTAGGCATCCCCGCCACCCCATCGCCCACCCCCACCAGCCGCTACACCGAAGCATCCGAACACACCCGCTGGAAATTCTTTATCCAAGAAAGCTACTCACTCTTCATCTACCGCCTGCTCCACGCAGGGCGCACCCTGCTCAACTGGCTAGATTAGGCAGCCTGAAAGCGAGTTTACGAGCTTCTGCGAAGCTAAAATCAGCAACGCCATTAACAAAGCCCAAAACGTTTTCAGGCTGCCTTAAATTCAACCAAGGCAGCCTGAAAACCATCATCGCGTAATAAAAACCCGTGCAACACACACGCACAAAAAAACCTGCTTCAAATAAAGCAGGTTTTTAAAACTTGGCACGCCCAGGGGGAATCGAACCCCCGTTACCGCCGTGAAAGGGCGATGTCCTAACCGCTAGACGATGGGCGCGTCTAAAAACTATTCTTGGCGCACCCGGAGCGATTCGAACGCCCGACCCTCTGGTTCGTAGCCAGATACT
>CAUQQW010000134.1:0-3184 GCA_963520365.1 uncultured Kingella sp. | reverse complement strand
ACTCTTGCTTGTTGGAAATGTTATTGGGTGTTTCTTATTTTGTTTAACTATATAAACAGCGCAACAATTTTCAACGCAAAAGCAGTCTGAAAACAACTAACAAACACTATCCGCAAAAATAGCCCACAAACCAGCAAACCCAATAAATCCAACCATCCCCCCTTTTTCAGGCTGCCCATCCCATCCATCCCCCACACACAGGACTCCCCACCATGCAAACCCGGTTCGGTGATCTCATCGCGCTCGCATTAGCAGGCGAATTTGACGTTATCATCCACGGCTGCAACTGCCGCCACACTATGGGTGCAGGCATCGCCAAGCAAATCAAAGCACAGTTTCCCGCTGCCTACGTCGCCGATTGCGCCACGCCCAAAGGCGCAAGCAAGCTCGGGCAAATCAGCAGCGCAACGGTAGATTGCAACGGGCGCGAGCTGATTATTGTGAACGCCTACACGCAAGACAACTGGCGCGGCAACGGCGTGCTGGCAGACTATGCCGCCATCCGCGCCGCCATGCACCAAGTGAAAGCACAGTTTGCAGGCAAGCGCATCGGCTATCCCAAAATCGGCGCAGGCTTGGCGCGCGGCGATTGGCATGAAATTGCGCAAATCATCGACGAAGAATTAGCCGGCGAACAGCACACGCTGGTGGAATATCGCCCAGAATAATCCCCACCATCCCATCCCATGCAAACCACCATCACCCCCATCAGCGCCTACACCGACAACTACATCTGGCTTATCCAGCAAGGCAGCCAAGCCATCTGCATAGATCCCGGGCAAGCCGCGCCCGTGTTGGTATATCTACGCGCACACGGTTTAACCCTAGCCCAAATCTGGATTACCCACGCCCATGCCGACCACACCGCAGGCATCGCCCAGCTGCAACAACACTTTTCAGGCTGCCCTGTTTACGGCGCAGCAGACATCCCCCAAGCCAGCCACATTGTTAACGAGGGTGACAGCATCGTATGGCAAAACCACCGCGCCAGCGTTTGGCACACCGCAGGGCACACCGCCAGCCACCGCTGCTATCTGCTGGATAACCAACACCTGTTCACAGGCGACACGCTATTTTCCGCAGGCTGCGGACGCGTGTTCCCCGATAGCCGTCCGCAATGGCTGTACCACAGCCTGCAACGCATTTTCAGGCTGCCCGATGTCACCCAGCTCTACCCCGCGCACGAATACACCGCCGCCAACCTACGCTTCGCCGCCCACATAGAACCCGATAACCCCCACATCATCGCCGCGCAACAACGCGCCCAAACCATCCCCAGCCTGCCCGTAACCCTTGCCCACGAAAAGCAAATCAACCCCTTCTTGCGCGTGCACCTGCCCGCTGTGCAGCAACGCATCCGCCAACTCACCCCGCAAGATTATGCCGACGACGAAGCCTATTTTGTCGCCCTGCGCGAGTTGAAAAACCAGTTTTGATGGCAGCGTCTTAAAGGCAGCCTGAAAATCCCCACCGCTTATGGAGCGTTGGCGGCTCGCCGACATTTTGGTCAATCAGTCATATTCTATTTAATAAGCAATTTTATGGCGAGCCGCCGCCGTTCCATTTTAGATTTCAGGCTGCCGCAATCCGCTCAGCCACCAACCGTTTCCTATCAAAAAATTCCCCATTTCGCCCAAATTCTCCCAAGTAAGCCCATCATCCCAACACAAAACGCCAAAAATGCCCACGCAACGGCGCATCAGCGCACGCCCAGTAATAAACCATTCTTCGCAAATTTTGACAAATTTTAACAAATCCCCTATTATCCCTTTCTTCATTAAGCGGTTCAGGCTGCCTAAGCGCAGCCCAGCGCCATTATCTAACCACAAAAATAAGAGGGAGCATCATGAAACCCATTGAACTCAATGCCTATTACACCCTAATCGCCGCGACCATCGTGTTGCTGATTGGGCGTTTGATTGTTAAAAAAGTCAAATTTTTCCGAGACTTCAATATCCCAGCCCCCGTGGTCGGCGGGCTATTGGTTGCCACCATTTTCACCACCTTGTATTACACCATCGGCATCACCTTCACCTTTGAAGCATCCTTGCAATCCACCTTTATGCTAGTGTTTTTCTCGTCTATTGGCTTATCCGCCGATTTCTCGCGCCTAAAACAAGGCGGCTTCCCGCTGGTTGCCTTCTTGATTATCGTGAGCATCTTTATTTTGGTGCAAAACTTCGTTGGCATCGGCTTGGCAACCGCGCTGGGGCAAAACCCGCTAATCGGCTTGATTACAGGCTCCATCACGCTCACAGGCGGGCACGGCACAGGCGCTGCCTATGGCGACACCCTAGCCACCAAATACGGCATCCAAGGCGCGGTGGAAATGGCAATGGTTTCCGCCACTTACGGCTTGGTATCAGGCGGCTTGATTGGCGGGCCCGTTGCCCGCCGCTTGGTAAATAAAATGGGACGACAACCCCTTGCCGAAGCCAGCGACGACAACGACAGCAACGACAACTACGACGACAAAACCTTTGAACAAGCGCACCGCCGTCGCCTAATCACCGCCGAATCCGCCATTGAAACCATGGCGCTGTTCGCCGCCTGCCTTGCGTTCTCATCATTTATGGTGGGCTATATGAAAGAAATCGCGCCCGATTTCAAACTGCCACAATTCGTTTGGGCACTGGGCTTTGGCGTGGTGCTACGCAACGCGCTCACGGGCATTTTCCGCTTCAATATGTTTGACCGCGCGATTGACGTATTCGGCAACGCATCGCTCAGCCTGTTTTTGGCAATGGCGCTGATGAGCATGAAACTCTGGCAACTGGCAGGCATGGCAGGTCCGATGATGGTGATTTTGTTGATCCAAACCGTAGTCATGATTTTCTACGCCTACTTCATCACCTTCCGCTTTATGGGCAAAGACTACGACGCCGCCATTCTCGCCGCAGGGCATTGCGGCTTCGGCTTAGGCGCAACGCCAACCGCCGTTGCCAATATGCAATCGGTAACAGGCACATTTGGGCCATCGCACAAAGCGTTCTTGATTGTGCCACTGGTGGGCGCGTTCTTCATTGACTTGATTAACGCCGCCATCCTAGACCGCATGATGGCGTTCTTTGGCTAACAATCCCGCGCATCGTTTTCAGGCTGCCTCCACCGCATCGGATAAGGCAGCCTGAGACCTTTGCAAAAAAGCCTTTCCTCCAACAGCAGAAACCCACACACAGGTTTT
>CAUQQW010000133.1:0-3229 GCA_963520365.1 uncultured Kingella sp. | reverse complement strand
CCACCTGTTTCATGCGTTTTTTACCGGCTTTTTGTTTTTCCAGCAGTTTTTTCTTGCGGGTAATGTCGCCGCCGTAGCATTTGGCGAGTACGTTTTTGCGCAGGGCTTTGACGTTTTCGCGGGCGATAATTTGCCCGCCGATGGCAGCCTGAACGGCGATGTCAAACATTTGGCGCGGGATCAGTTCGCGCATTTTGCTGGCGAGTTCGCGCCCGCGCTGCACGGCGGTTTGGCGGTGGACAATCAGGCTGAGCGCGTCTACTTTGTCGCCGTTTACCATAATGTCCAGCTTGACCAAATCGGACGGCTGGAACTCTTTAAACTCGTAATCCAGCGAAGCATAGCCGCGCGAGGTGGATTTGAGTTTGTCAAAAAAGTCCATCACCACTTCGTTCATCGGCAAGTCATAAGTGAGCATCACCTGCCGCCCCATATACTGCATATTGCGCTGCACGCCGCGTTTTTGGTTGCACAGGGTCATCACGTTGCCGACATAATCCTGCGGCACGAGAATGGTGGCGGTGATAATCGGCTCCATAATGGTTTCTATCGTGCCGATGTCGGGCAGTTTGGACGGGTTTTCCACGTCTATTTTTTCGCCGTTTTTCAGGATCACTTCATACACCACGGTGGGCGCGGTGGTAATCAGATCCATATCAAACTCGCGCTCCAAGCGCTCTTGCACGATTTCCAAATGCAGCAAGCCGAGAAAGCTGCAGCGGAAACCGAAGCCGAGTGCCTGCGACACTTCGGGCTCAAATTTTAACGACGCATCATTGAGTTGCAGCTTTTCCAGCGCGTCGCGCAGGGCTTCGTAGTCGTGGCTTTCCACGGGGTACAGCCCTGCGAACACTTGGCTTTGCACTTCTTTGAAGCCAGCCAGCGGCTCGGTGGCGGGGTTGGCGGCAAGGGTTACCGTGTCGCCCACTTTCGCCTGCCCCAGCTCCTTCACGCCGGTAATGAGGAAGCCCACTTCGCCTGCTTTAAGCTCTTGTTTGTTTAACGATTTCGGGGTAAACACGCCGAGCTGTTCCACTTGGCTTTCGGCCTTGGTGGACATGAAACGCACTTTGTCTTTCAGTTTCAGGCTGCCGTTTTTCACGCGGATGAGCATCACCACGCCGACATAGTTGTCGAACCACGAATCGATAATCACGGCTTGCAGCGGCGCGTTTTCGTCGCCTTCGGGCGCGGGGATTTTGGCCACGATTTCTTCCAGCACGTCTTCCACGCCCAAGCCGGATTTGGCGGAGCAGGTGACCGCGCCCACCGCATCGATGCCGATGATGTCTTCAATTTCCTGCGCCACGCGGTCGGGGTCGGCGGCGGGCAGGTCGATTTTATTGAGCACGGGCACCACTTCCACGCCCAAATCAATCGCGGTGTAGCAGTTGGCAACGGTTTGCGCTTCCACGCCCTGCGAGGCGTCCACCACCAGCAGCGCACCTTCGCAGGCGGACAGGCTGCGCGAGACTTCGTAGGAGAAGTCCACGTGTCCGGGGGTGTCAATCAGGTTTAGGAGGTAGGTTTCGCCGTTTTTGGCTTTGTAGTGGAGCGCGGCGGTTTGGGCTTTGATGGTGATGCCGCGTTCTTTTTCAATATCCATGCTGTCCAGCACCTGGGTGCTCATTTCGCGCTGTTCCAAGCCGCCGCAGTATTGGATAAAGCGGTCGGCAAGGGTGGATTTGCCGTGGTCAATGTGGGCGATGATGGAGAAGTTGCGGATGTTTTTCATGATGATTGAGAATGTGAAAGTTAATGGCGCTGAATGGTTTTCAGGCTGCCCGAAATAGGGTAAACAAAGCGCGGCATTTTAGCAGAAAATGCTTAGGCAGCCTGAAAGGTTTGTGGGGAATTTTCAGGCTGCCTTAGCGCGGCGCAAAAACATAATTACAACAGCGCTTTCAGGATGCCGATAGCAAAAAGATTTAGGGCGCAATCGGCAAAACGCTGCCGTGAAAATGCTAAAATTCGCCCCTTTTTCCATAATAGGCAGCCTGAAAATGCAAAACCCACGCCCCAAGCGCACTTTATCTATTGCCCCGATGCTAGACTGGACTGACCGCCATTTCCGCTATCTCGCGCGCCAAATCAGCCGCCACACATGGCTTTACACAGAAATGATCAACGCAGGCGCGATTATCCACGGCGATCCTGCGCGGTTTCTGGAATACAACGAATGCGAACACCCCATCGCCTTGCAATTGGGCGGCAGCGATCCTGCACAGCTTGCGCAAGCCAGCAAAAAAATCGCGCAATATCAATATGATGAAATCAACTTAAACTGCGGCTGCCCCAGCCCACGCGTGCAAAAAGGCGCGTTTGGCGCGTGTTTGATGAACGAAGTGGCACTGGTTGCCGATTGCTTGAACGCCATGCAAGATGCCGCGCCCGATTGCGACATCACCGTTAAACACCGCATCGGCGTGGACAAGCAAACCGAATACAGCACCGTGCGCGATTTTGTTGGCACGCTGCGCGATAAAACGCCCGTGCGCACTTATATTGTGCACGCGCGCAACGCATGGCTGGATGGCTTGTCGCCCAAAGAAAACCGCGACATCCCGCCGCTGAAATACCACTATGTTTACCAATTAAAACAAGACTTTCCCGATTTGGAAATCATCATCAACGGCGGCATCAAAACCAACGCCGAAATCGCCGAACACCTGCGCCATGTGGACGGCGTGATGATTGGGCGCGAGGCGTATCACAACACCATGATTCTGCGCGATTGGGATAGGCTGTTTTACGGCAGCAGGCAGCCTGAAATCAGCTACGACGAATTGGTGCAACGGCTTTATGCCTACGCGCAAACGCAACTTGCCGCAGGGCGTGGCACGATTTTGCGCCACATGGCACGCCACTATCTTGGCTTGATGCACGGCTTGCACGGCGCGCGCACATGGCGGCAAATGCTGTCGGATGCAACGCTGCTCAAAACCAACCACGCGGAGTTGATTTTGGAAGCGTGGGCAGAAGTGAAAAAGGGCTTGTAAACATGGCTGCGGCTTTGCGCCAATGGCAAACGAGTTTTCAGGCTGCCTATTTGCCGTTGCATGAACGCCCTGTCCATTTCATCATCCATAAAGGCAGCCTGAAAACCTTATCGCATGAAAATCAACAAAAAATTCAAGCAAATGAGCATGGCAGAATACCGCCATTACATCGCCCGAGACCTTTGCAAAAAAGCCTTTCCTCCAACAGTTGGAACCCAAACACAGGTTTT
>CAUQQW010000132.1:0-3624 GCA_963520365.1 uncultured Kingella sp. | reverse complement strand
ATTTTAAAACAATTGGTAAGAAGTAATTTATCCTAGTTATCTAGGACAGCCCCTACTGTAAACAACGCTAGGGTTTTCTACACAACAATCAGGCTGCCTAATTGTTTACTGCGTAGCCGTTAGCCCACGCGATAAAACGCCAAGCTGCCGAGCAAATTGGGCAGGATTTCTACGCGGTGGTTGCCTGTCATCACGGTGCGTTCCAGCACGCGGATTTGGTTTTTGGCGCACAGCTGGTCAAAGTCTTGCAGCGTGCACCAATGGATGTTGGGCGTGTTATACCATTGATACGGCATCCGCTCGGACACGGGCATATGCCCGCCCAGTGCGATTTGCAGGCGGTTGCGCCAGTAGCCGAAATTGGGAAAGGTTACGATGGCTTGCTTGGCAACGCGGGTTAAATCGCGCAGGATGTTTTCGGTGTTTTGCATGGCTTGGATGGTTTGGCTGAGCACGATGATGTCAAAGCTCTGGTCGGCAAAGGTGGTTAGCCCGTGTTCTAGGTCGGCTTGGATAACGTTGATGCCGCGTTCTATGGCGGCTTGCACGCTGTTGGCGTTGATTTCTATGCCGTAGCCCGTGCATTGTTTGCTTTGGGTGAGCGCGGATAGCAGCGCGCCGTCGCCGCAGCCTAGATCTAGCACATGGGATTTTTCGGGAATCCAGTCGTAGATGAGTTGTAGGTCGTTGCGTAGTGTCATGGTGGGGTCTCTTTTGTTTGGTTTCAGGCTGCCTTTTAGTAGCGCAATAGGCAGCCTGAAAAATGATTTAAGGATGGATGGTTCTCACTCCGCCAATTCCCAAACCTGCTTGCCCGATTGCCAACGCAAATAGGGAGCAACATAGCCGTCTTGGTAGCGGATTTCGTATTCGCTGGAGCTGTGGCGGATGTAGTTGGGCTGCCAGCCTTGTTTGTTGTGCTTAAAGCCGAGCGGGATAAGTTCGGCTTCGTTGTTTTCAGGCAGCCTTTGGTGGCTGCGCTGGAATTGTTGGATTTGGGCGATGATTTGGTTGCCCAGTTTGGTGTCTTTATGGCGCCGCCATTGAATCGGCAGGTTGAGATACGCCACGCCGATGGCAACAAGAATGCCCATGCCCAGCAGGGTTTGCAAAAATGTTTTCATGTTGGTTTAGATGCTGATGTTGTTCATATAGGCGCGCACGGCGTTGTGGTATTGCGGGTCGTTTAGCAGGAAGGCATCGTGTCCGTGTTGGCTGGGCACTTCTACATATTGCACGTTTTTGCGCGCGGCAATCAGGGCGCGCACGAGCTCGCGTGAACGCTCGGGGGAAAACCGCCAATCGGTGCTGAAACTGGCGATAAAGTAATGGGCTTGGGTGTGTTGCAGGGCGGCTTGTAGGTTGTCGTTGTATTCGGCGGCGGGGTCAAAATAATCCAGCGCTTTGGTCATTAAGAGATAGGTGTTGGCATCAAAGGTTTCGGCGAATTTGTCGCCTTGGTGGCGCAGATAACTTTCTACTTCAAAATCAATATCATAATTGTAGTTGTAGTGTTCGTTGCGCAGTTGTCGCCCGAATTTGTTGCCCAGCCCGCGTTCGGCGAGATAGGTGATGTGTCCCATCATGCGGGCGGTGCGCAAGCCGCGGCGGGGTTTGGTGTGGTGTTGGGCGTAGTTGCCGCCGTGGAAATCGGGGTCGGTGATGATGGCTTGGCGGGCAACGTCGTTGAAGGCGATGTTTTGGGTGGAGAGTTTGGGCGCGGAGGCAATCACAAGGGCGTGGCGCACGCGGCTGGGGTAGTCTATTGTCCATTGCAGGGCTTGCATACCGCCTAGGCTGCCGCCGACGACGGCTGCCCATTGCTCTATGCCAAAGTGGTCGGCAAGCTGGGCTTGGGTGTTCACCCAATCGCGCACGGTTACCAGCGGGAAATCTGCGCCGTAGGGCTCGCCTGTGGCGGGGTTGATGCTGGTTGCGCCTGTGCTGCCTGCGCAGCCGCCTAGGTTGTTGAGCGCGATGACGAAGAATTTGTTGGTGTCTATCGGTTTGCCTGCGCCGATCATGTTGTCCCACCAGCCTGCGTATTTGTCGTTGGGGTGGTGTCGCCCTGCAGCGTGGTGGTTGCCCGATAGCGCATGGCAAATGAGCACGGAGTTGCTTTTGCTTTCGTTAAGCTTGCCGTAGGTTTCTATGATGAGCTGGTAGCTGGGGAGTGTGCTGCCGTTTTGTAGGGTGATGGGATGGGGGAATTCAATAATTTGCGAGGTGATGAGGGTGGTGCTGGTGATGGTCATGGCGGGATGCGGTTTAGATAAAAATAAGGCGCGATTATAGCGCGAGATAGGCAGCCTGAAACGGTGTTGGGCACGGCATAGTTATTCACGCACTGAAAAAATTGCATGTTTTACGCTACAATCTCGCCCTTTCAGGCTGCCTTACAAGGAAACATCATGTCGCTTAAATTCAGCAAAATGCACGGCTTGGGCAACGATTTTATGGTGATTGACGGCATCAACCAAGCCTTCACGCCCAATCCCGCCCAAATCGCGCAATGGGCAAACCGCCATTTTGGCATTGGCTTTGACCAACTGCTGCTGGTGGAACGCGCGCAAACGCCCGCTGCCGATTTTCGCTATCGCATTTTCAACGCCGACGGCGGCGAGGTGCAACAATGCGGCAACGGCGCGCGCTGCTTTGCCAAATTTGTGTACGACAAAGGTTTAACCGATAAAACGCAGATTGCGGTGGAAACCGCTGCGGGCATCATCAAGCCGCACATCCAGCCCAACGGCTTGGTAACGGTGGACATGGGCGCACCGCGCTTTTTGCCCGACGACATCCCTTTCAGGTTGCCTAACGATGGCTCGGAAACGGCAGGCGCGCTCACGTATCAAATCGTGTGGCAGCCCAACCAGCCTGCCATCGCCGTGAGCCTAGTGAGCATGGGTAACCCACACGCCGTGCTGCGCGTGGATGATGCCGAAACCGCGCCCGTTACCGAAATTGGCGCGGCGTTGCAACAGCATCCGCAGTTCCCCGAGCGCGTGAACGTGGGCTTTATGCAGGTAATCAACCCCACGCATATCGCGCTGCGCGTGTTTGAACGCGGCGTGGGCGAAACTCTGGCGTGCGGCACCGGCGCGTGCGCGGCGGTGGTGGCAGGCGTGCGGCAAGGCTGGCTGGCGGCGGGCGAAACCGTGCAGGTGTCGTTGCGCGGCGGAGATTTGTTTGTTCAATGGCACAACGGCGCAAATGTGATGATGACGGGCGAAGCGGTGTTGGTGTTTGATGGGGTGTTGGGGGAGTAAGGTTGTGGCAGCCTGAAAATGGGCGGGCGGTTGAGCCGTCTTTATTTGCAATCTATTAAAACAACGCAGCCTGAAAGCGGTTTTCACTCCGTTGGCGCTTGTGGCTTTCTGGCTGCCGATTGTTGTTGCAGGTGTTTGGTTCAAACTGAAATGCTTGTTCAAACTGAATTTTTTGTTCAACGGCAAGCGGTCATGTTTATTTGATAACCCAAAGGCAGCCTGAAAATAGGTCAAACGAGTTTCTGCGGCGTGAAAACAGGCATGGCAAGTTCCAATAAGAGCGAAACAGCGATTCCGCATTTTTCAGGCTGAAACCTTTGCAAAACTCCCAAGAACCCTTTAAATTCCCCCCATC
>CAUQQW010000131.1:0-3744 GCA_963520365.1 uncultured Kingella sp. | reverse complement strand
ATTCAATTCTTGGGGGTGTTGGGGTGGGGTTTTGCAAAGGTTTCAGCCTGAAAACGAGCGAAGCTAAAACGCGCCGCTAAAAAATGTTTTCAGGCTGCCTTGCGCACATCGCTTGGCGTGCAGCCAAAATGCGCGCGAAACTTCGCCGCAAACCGCGCAGGGCTTTCATAGCCCACTGCATACGCCACCTGCGCCACGCCCAACGGCGACGTTTGCAACAGCGTGAGGGCGCGCATCATTTTGATGTTGCCCAACAGTTCGCGGAAAGACGCGCCTTCGTTTGCCAACCGCCGCCGCAGCGTTGCCTCGCTCATGCCCAGCCGCTGCGCCATATCCGTTATCCGCCAATTGATTGTGGTATCTCGCGCAATCAGTTGGCGTATTTGCTTGCTTAAACGCTGCGCCGAATGCGGATTGAACACCGCCCCGGCTTGTGCCAGCCAAGCCAGCAGTTCCATTGTCCGTGCTGCCAAAACCGTTTCAGGCAGCCGCGCCTGCACGCCCTGCACCACGCGCAAAAACGCCTCCTCCCAAGCCGCATCGGGGCGCAACACACGCGCCAAATCCAGCGTTTCGCGCGAAGGGTTTTGCGCGAAAAACTGCGCCACCCATTCATCGCCCAGCATCAGCCATTCCGAGCGATAACCCTGCGCCCCATCAGGCTCATTCAGCACATCAAACGACTGCCCGCCCACAATCAACAGCCATTGCCCCGCCGTGGCAGTAAATTCGCCGCCCGCGTAGCGCAACGTTTTACGCCCATGCAACACGCGCACAATCATCGGCTGGGCAAACTGCGATTGCGCGAATGAAAGTTTCTTGTGCTGCAACACGCAGCCCGTTTCCAAATGTTGGGCGCAGGCAAAATGGCGAATGGTGGGCATGGCAAAGTTGGTTTAATGGAAAGGGGTGATTATAAGGGAATATGGTTTTTCAGGCTGCCTATCAAGCTGAGGCAGCCTGAAAGTCGTTTGTCCAATGTTTTGCCCAACGATGCCATTTTCAGGCTGCCTATCTCCGCCCCATAGGCAGCCTGAAAAACAATTTTCGCCAACCCCTTGCCAAAACATACACATTTTAAGAATAATAAAAAAAGAACATTCAGGCTGCCCGCTTTAATAAGGCAGCCTGAAAACGCAAAACCCATTTTCAGGCTGCCTTTCCATATACAAAATATGCCCATCCAAGCAGCCTGAAATCCCCTTAATCCACTTCACAAGCAAAACAACATCATGGCAAAAAATCTCCTTATCGTAGAATCCCCCAATAAAATCAAATCCATCAAAAAATACCTTGGCAGCGATTACGAAGTGCTCGCTTCGTTTGGACACGTGCGCGACCTGATTAAGAAAAACGGCGCAGTCAATCCCGAAGACAACTTCGCCATGAAATACGAAATCCCCGCCAAATCCGCCAAACACGTGGACGAAATCGTCAAAGCCGCCAAGCAAGCTGACACCATCTATCTCGCCACCGACCCCGATAGAGAAGGCGAAGCAATTTCATGGCACATCGCCGAAATTCTCAAATCCAAACGCAGCATGGCAAATATTGGCGAAAAACTGCAACGCATCGTTTTCCACGAAGTTACCCCCAAAGGCGTGAAAGAAGCCATCCAACACCCGCGCGGGCTAGACATCAACCTTGTGGACGCGCAACAAGCCCGCCGCGCCTTGGATTATCTAGTTGGTTTTAACCTATCGCCCTTGCTGTGGAAAAAAATCCGCCGTGGCTTATCCGCAGGGCGCGTGCAAAGCCCCGCCTTGCGCCTAATTTGCGAACGCGAAAACGAAATCCGCGCCTTTGAAACCCAAGAATACTGGTCTATCCACATGGACAGCCACAAAGGGCGCACCAAATTCAGCGCCAAACTCACTCAATGGCAAAACGCTAAATTGGAACAATTCTCCCTGCCCAACGAAGCCAGCCAAGCCGCCATACTTGCCGCGCTGCAAGGCAAAGAAGCCCGCGTTGCCGAAGTCATCAAAAAGAAAGCCACGCGCAAGCCCGCCGCACCCTACACCACCTCCACCATGCAGCAAGATGCCGTACGCAAACTCGGCTTTACCACCGACCGCACCATGCGCACCGCCCAGCAGCTTTTTGAAGGCATAGACGTGGGGCAAGGCGCAGTCGGCTTGATTACCTATATGCGTACCGATAGCGTAACCCTGTCGCAAGACGCGCTCACCGAAATTCGCCACTATATCGGCAACAAAATCGGCGCGGACTACCTGCCCAACAGCCCCCGCGTGTACAAAACCAAATCCAAAAACGCGCAAGAAGCGCACGAAGCCATCCGCCCCACATCCGTTTACCGCACGCCAGAAAGCGTGAAACCCTTTCTCAGCGCCGACCAATTCAAGCTCTATCAAATGATTTGGCAACGCAGCGTTGCCTGCCAAATGGTAGAAGCCAAATTTGATGCCACCACCGTAGATATTGCCGTGGGCGACGGCGTTTTCCGCGCCACAGGGCAAGTGCTGGTGTTTGCAGGCTTTTTAAGCGTGTACCAAGAAGGCGCAGATGAAGACGACGATGCCGACGAAAACAACAAAAAACTGCCCGAAATGGCAGTAGGCGATGCGCTCCCCGTGGACAACCTATACGGCGAACAACACTTCACCCAGCCGCCACCACGCTTCAACGAAGCCACACTCGTTAAAGCCCTAGAAGAATACGGCATCGGGCGCCCTTCTACCTACGCCAGCATCATCAAAACGCTGAAAGACCGCGAATACGTGATTGTAGAACAACGCCGCTTCCTGCCCACCGACACAGGCGAAGTGGTGAACAAGTTTCTTACCGAACACTTTAAACAATATGTGGACTACGATTTCACCGCCAAATTAGAAGACCAGTTAGACGAAATCGCAGGCGGCAAACGCCAATGGATTCCCGTGATGAACAGCTTCTGGCAAGGCTTCCACAAACAAGTAGAAGAAAAAGAAGGCATAGAACGCGCCAAATTTACCACCGAAGAGCTAGACGAAACCTGCCCCAAATGCGGCAACCACAAACTGCAAATCAAATTCGGACGCGCAGGACGCTTCATTGCCTGCGCAGGCTACCCCGAGTGCGACTACACGCGCAATGTAAACGAAACCGCCGAACAAGCCGCCGCCCGCATCGCCCAAGACGAAGCCATGCAAGCCGAGCTCAACGGACGGCAATGCCCGCAATGCGGCGGACAACTCGTTTACAAAAACAGCCGCACAGGCAAAAAATTCATCGGTTGCGCCAACTATCCCAAATGCAAATATGTTGAGCCATTAGAAAAACCCAAAGACACAGGCGTAACTTGTCCGCAATGCGGCAAAGGGCATTTAGTGGAACGCAAATCCCGTTTTGGCACAACATTTTATAGTTGCAACACCTACCCCGAATGCAAATACGCCATCAACAGCGAACCCCTTGCGCAACCCTGCCCCCAATGCGGTTGGGCAATCACCATGCGCAAAGTAACCAAACGCTGGGGTGTGCAACGCGTCTGCCCGCAAAAAGAATGTGGTTGGAAGGAACAGTTAGAAGCACCTGCGCCGAAAGAGAAGAAATAAAGGTTGGTTGAATTGTGGTTAGTAAAGGCAGCCTGAAACCCCTATTCCCATTTTCAGGCTGCCTTCTCATTATTTATTTAAGCATTAAGCCCCCTAATCCCAAGTCAGTTGCATGAAATGATGGGAGCGAACCATTGCATTGATGTTCAGCAAGCCAGCAGTTTTAATTTTTCTGTCAACAAAAACC
>CAUQQW010000130.1:0-3786 GCA_963520365.1 uncultured Kingella sp. | reverse complement strand
AACCTGTGTTTGGGTTTCTGCTGTTGGAGGAAAGGCTTTTTTGCAAAGGTCTCAGAACGTATAACCTGAAAGCAGGCTTTGCCCGTTTGGAACAACAAATCGGCATTGGCAAATACCACATCGGCTTAGGAGTTGCCGAGCGCGCGCCCGATTATTGGGCACGCAACCGCGCCTACGCGCTCAAACCCGAGCGCAACACGCAATTAGACATGGGCGCAATGTGGCAGCACGGCGCATGGCAGACTTCCGCATCGCTGTTTGCCAGCAACATCAAAAACTTTATTTTGGTGTACAACGACAAAGGCATGAGCAACGCGAAAAACATCAGCGCGGTGCGCTACGGCGGCGAGCTAGAAAGCAAATGGAAATTCGCGCCCAACTGGGAAATCGGCGGCAGCTTGGCATACACCCACGGCAAAAACCGTAGCGACAACCTGCCGCTGGCGCAAACGCCGCCTTTGGAAGCCAAAACCTTCCTGAACTGGGACAACGGCAAATTCAGCGCAGGCGCATTGTGGCGTGTGGTGGCGAAGCAAAACCGCTTTGCCAAAGGGCAGGGCAACATTATCGGCACAGACTTGGGCGCATCCAGCGGCTTTGGCGTGCTCTCGCTGAACGCAGGCTGACGGTTCGCCAAAAACGCCACCTTGCAAGCGGGCGTGGATAATGTATTCAACAAAACCTATGCCGAATTTGTGAGCAAAGGCGGACACGACAGCGCGTATGCGGGCGCACCGAGCATTCGGGTAAACGAACTGGGACGGCAGTTCTGGCTGCGCGTGCAGGCGAATTTTTGATTGAATATTTTGATTTGGGTTAGTAGTAGAGAGAGAAGCAGACAGCCTGAAAACGCGAAGTTGGCGTTTTTGGGCTGTCTGCTTTTTTTTGGGGGGGGGGGTGGGTGGGTGGGTTTATTGGTTTGGGTTGGTTTGGGAATTTTTTGAGGATTGTTTCGCAGCCATCGTTTAGGTAGGCAAAAGGCAGCCTGAAAACGCTGTTCTTTGTTTTCAGGCTGCTAATTTGTTTGGAAAGACTGCCGCGCAGCCACAAGTAAATCAAACCAAAAGGCAGCCTGAAAATCAAAAAACAGCATTTTCAGGCTGCCGATTCATTTGGAAAGATTGTTCCGCAGCCATAATCCAATCAAACCAAAGGCAGCCTGAAAAACATATCACCCACCCTTGCGCCGCATTGAGCCAATATTGTGCTGGCAAAAACCTACCTATCCCATTTTCAGGCTGCCTCACCCCCCCCAACGCGCAAAGGCAGCCTGAAAAACAACAATAGTGCTATAATGCGCGGTTTTCTTATTTCAACTTCCTTGTTTGCGCCCAACAACCGCTGCCAAGCGGCTTTTATTTTTGTAAACAAGTACAAACCAATCAAAAAGGCAAAACAATCGCCATGAAAAACATCCGCAACATCGCCATCATCGCCCACGTGGACCACGGCAAAACCACCCTTGTTGACCAACTGCTGCGCCAATCAGGCACCTTCCGCGCCAATCAGCAAGTAGAAGAGCGCGTGATGGACAGCAACGACCTAGAAAAAGAGCGCGGCATCACCATTCTCGCCAAAAACACTGCCATTGAATACAACGGCTACCACATCAACATCGTTGACACCCCAGGGCACGCCGATTTCGGTGGCGAAGTGGAGCGCGTGCTCGGCATGGTGGACTGCGTGGTGCTGCTGGTGGACGCGCAAGAAGGCCCGATGCCGCAAACCCGCTTCGTTACCAAAAAAGCCCTTGCGCTGGGTTTGCGCCCGATTGTGGTGATTAACAAAATCGACAAACCTTCCGCCCGCGCCAGCTGGGTGATAGACCAAACCTTTGAATTGTTTGACAGCTTGGGCGCAAGCGATGAGCAGCTGGATTTCCCGATTGTGTACGCATCGGGTTTGAGCGGCTTTGCGCGCTTGGAAGAAAACGGCACCGAAACCGATATGCGCGTGTTGTTTGAAACCATTTTGAAACACACACCCGAGCCCAGCGGCGATGCCAACGCCCCCTTGCAACTGCAAATTTCGCAGCTGGACTACGACAACTACACAGGTCGCCTTGGCATCGGGCGCATTTTGAACGGCAAAATCCGCCCGGGGATGCAGGTTGCCGTGATGAACCACGACACCCAAGTCGCCACGGGGCGCATCAACCAGTTGCTCGGCTTCAAAGGCTTGGAGCGCGTGCCGCAAGAGGAAGCCGAGGCGGGCGATATTGTGATTATTTCGGGCATTGACGAAATCGGCATCGGCGTCACCATTTGTGATAAAGAAAACCCCATGGGCGTGCCGATGTTGAGCGTGGACGAGCCAACGCTGACCATGGACTTTATGGTGAACACGTCGCCATTGGCAGGCACGGAAGGCAAATTTGTTACCAGCCGCCAAATCCGCGATCGTTTAACGCGCGAACTGCTGACCAACGTGGCTTTGCGCGTGGAAGATACGGCGGATGCCGATGTGTTCCGTGTGTCGGGGCGCGGCGAATTGCATTTGACCATTTTGCTGGAAAATATGCGCCGCGAAGGCTTTGAGTTGGCGGTGGGCAAACCGCGCGTGGTGTTCCGTGAGATTGACGGGCAAAAATGCGAGCCATATGAAAATTTAACCGTGGATGTGCCCGATGAAAACCAAGGCGCGGTGATGGAGGAATTGGGTCGCCGCCGCGGCGAGCTGACCAACATGGAAAGCGACGGCAATGGGCGCACCCGCTTGGAATACCATATCCCCGCGCGCGGTTTGATTGGCTTCCAAGGCGAATTTATGACGCTGACGCGCGGCACAGGCCTGATGAGCCATGTGTTTGACGACTACGCGCCTGTGAAACCCGATATGCCCGGCCGCCACAACGGCGTGCTGGTGTCGCAAGAGCAGGGCGAAGCGGTGGCGTATGCGCTGTGGAATCTGGAAGACCGCGGGCGGATGTTTGTGTCGCCCAACGATAAGATTTACGAGGGCATGATTATCGGCATCCACAGCCGCGATAATGATTTGGTGGTGAACCCGCTCAAAGGCAAAAAGTTGACCAACGTTCGCGCCAGCGGCACGGATGAAGCAGTGCGCTTAACGCCGCCGATTAAATTGACGCTGGAAGGCGCGGTGGAGTTTATTGACGATGATGAGCTGGTGGAGATTACGCCGCAATCCATCCGCTTGCGTAAGCGTTATTTGAGCGAGCTGGAACGCCGTCGCCATTTTAAAAAGTTGGATTGATTGAAGCCGATTAAAGGCAGCCTGAAAATGGGTAGAACTGTTTTCAGGCTGCTTTTTTATGTTGGGCTAAAACCTTTGCCAAACCGACAACCGATGGAGCGTTGGCAGCCCGCCGACATCTTGGCAAACCAGCAATGCCCTGTTTCATCAGCCATTTGGCGACGAGCCATCGCCGTTTCATTTTAGATTTCAGGCTGCCGATGATTTAAGCCAGCGCACGGCTTGCTAGCAAGCCGTAGGGGCGCGGGCGATGGTTTCAGGCTGCCCAAACATTCGCGCCCGCGTGCCAGCATTCCAAGGCAGCCTGAAATGAAGTTAGACGCAGCGAAAATCCAAATGGCAACGGCGAAGTAGGGCGTGTGGCTCTGCCACGCACGCGTTTTTTTCCGTTTTGAGAGACCGTCTGAAATCTGCTCATACCGTTTTAGCTTCGCCGAAGCTGGGTTTCGGACGACCTTTGGTTGTCAGGCTGTCTTTAAAGTTCGGAAACCGCGTGCGTCGCTAGGGCGACACACCTCCTGCCCTGCCAGCATCTGCGCCTGCGTGGCCAGCGCCTCGCGCCGTGCCGTC
>CAUQQW010000129.1:0-3812 GCA_963520365.1 uncultured Kingella sp. | reverse complement strand
CATAGGGGAAATTCTAACTTAATGTGAATTTCCTGAGTTATCTAGGACAGCCCCTAACAAAAAGCAGCCTGAAAACCTCCCCACAGTTTTCAGGCTGCCTCAATCCATCTTACGCACTACTCAATATTCTGCACTTGCTCGCGCATCTGCTCAATCAACACCTTCAATTCCACCGAAACCTGCGTGCATTCGTTGGCAATCGCCTTGCTGCCCAGCGTATTGGCTTCGCGGTTTAATTCTTGCATCAGAAAATCCAGCCGTTTGCCAATCGTGCCATCGTGTTGGGTAACAATGCGGCGCACCTCGGTGATGTGCGTGTGCAAGCGGTTAAATTCCTCGTCCACATCGGCTTTTTGCATATAAAGCGCAAATTCTTGCTTCAAGCGGTCTTCGTCAATGCTCACCACCACTTCTTGCAAGCGGCGGCGGCAACGCGCCAAATGCTCTTGCAACAGCTGCGGGAACAATTCTTCCAGCGCGCCGATAATGGCTTGCATCAAATCCAGCCGTTCCAAAATATGCGCTTGCAGCTTTTCGCCCTCGCGCTCGCGGCTGGCAACAAAATCGTCCACCGCCTGCGCCAGCAGCTTCAACACCGTCTCTTGCAGCGCATCGCTGTCCACTTCCGCGCTGATGATTACATTGGGAAACTTCAAAATATCGGCAACCGTGAGCTTGCCCAAGCCATCGTGTTTTTTGCGCCATTTGGCGTTAAGCTCCGCCAGCTCGTTAACCAGATTTTGATTGATGTGCAAGCTATCCGCGCCGTTGGCAATGTTGCTCAACTGAATGCGGCATTCCAGCTTGCCGCGCGAGATTTTGCTGCTGATGAGCTCGCGCATCGTGCCTTCTAACACGCGTAAATCGTCGGGGATTTTAAATTGCACATCCAAAAAGCGATGGTTGACGGCGCGAAGTTCTAATTCAATGCGTTTGCCTGCAATTTCGCCTTGGGCGTTGGCAAAGCCAGTCATGCTGCGTACGGTCATGTTTTTTCCTTTGTTTGATGTTGAAAAACGAAGCTATGGTAACACAAAGCCCCAAGGCAGCCTGAAACGAAGTGCGCCAATCGTTTCAGGCTGCCCTGCAAAACCGTTATAATTCCGCCCTTTTCCACCTCACAACCAGAAAGTTCGCCATGACCTACCAACGCACCCAACGCCTTGCCAACCAACTGCGCCCCGTAACCATCACGCCCAACTTCTTGCCCCATGCCAACGGCTCGGTGTTGATTGCTTGCGGCAACACCAAAGTCATCTGCACCGCCACGGTGGATGAAAACGTGCCGCCATTTTTGCGTGGCAAAAATCAAGGCTGGGTAACGGCGGAATACGGCATGCTGCCCGCTTCCACCCAATCGCGCATGAAACGCGAAGCGGCTGCGGGCAAGCAATCTGGGCGCACGCAAGAAATTCAACGGCTGATTGGGCGCAGCCTGCGCGCCTGCGTGGATTTAACCTTGCTGGGCGAGCGGCAAATTTTGATTGATTGCGACGTCATCCAAGCCGACGGCGGCACGCGCACCGCCAGCATCACAGGCGCATTTGTGGCGCTGAAAATTGCGGTACAAAAATTGCTGGATAACGGCACATTAGCCGCCAATCCGCTCATCGGCAGCGTTGCCGCCATTTCCGCAGGCATGGTAAACGGCACACCGCTGCTAGATTTGGACTACCCCGAAGATTCAGGCTGCGATAGCGATGTCAACATTGTGATGCTCAACGCCAGCCATCTGATTGAAATTCAAGGCACCGCCGAAGGCGCAGCGTTTAGCGTTGCCGAATTAAACAGCTTAATCGCGCTGGCGCAACAGGGCATCGCAGAATTAACCGCCCTGCAAGAACAAGCGTTTCAGGCTGCCTTTTGATGATTGAAACCCTTGATGATTCCAACCGCCAAAGGCAGCCTGAAAGATAGTTTCTAATCCACATCCCACCACAGCAATCCCCAAGGAAAGCCTATGCTCAACACCCTACACCAATGGTTCGCCAAAATGCCCCTATCCGAGCAATGGATCTTCACCCTGCTGCTGTTCCCTTTGGTATGGCTGGTGAAAGCCATTTGGCTGTATGCCCATTTCAAAAGCCATCCCAATTTGGATTTGGAACACAAGCGCCGCGCCTTGGTGCTCAGCCGCAATGTATCGCTGATTTTGATATTGATGGGGCTGCTGATGGTGTGGGGCAGCCAAATCCAAACCTTTGCGCTGTCTATGGTTGCGCTGGCCGCCGCCACCGTGGTCGCTACCAAAGAGCTGATTATGTGCCTTTCAGGCAGCCTGCTGCGCTTTGCCACGCGGCAGTATTCGGTGGGCGACTACATTGAAATCGCCCATATGCGCGGGCGCGTGGTGGACATCAATATGTTCAACACGCTGATGATGCAAATTGCCGAAAATCCGCACGTCGGGCATCTGTCGGGGCGCACCGTCTCCTTCCCCAATAGCCTGCTGCTAAGCCACACCGTGCAGCGCGACAACATCCTCGGCGCTTACATCGTGCACACCTTTGAAATCCCCGTGCCGATTCATCTGAACCCCGACGTTATCGTGCCGCGCCTGCAAGCCGTGCTGGACGAATTATGCAGCCCCTACACGCCCGCCATCGTGCAATATTTTGAAGCCGTGCAAGTGCAACAACATTTCTTCACACCCGCCGCCCGCACCCGCATCAGCCGCGTGCCCAACGACGACAAAACCTACAAACTCGTTGTGCGCTTCGCCTCGCCCGTAACCCAACAGCTAGACATCCAACAAGCCGTGTTAGACGAATTTATCCGCCTGCAATATCAACTGCTCAGCGAGCAAAGCAACCCGCCGCTCAACGCCTAAGCTGTTTTTGCGAAGCCCAAGCTACTTTTCAGGCTGCCTTACAGCTTTGCTAATTACCCCCAAAGGCAGCCTGAAAACGGGTTGCCGCGCTTTTGCGAAGCCCAAACCGCTTTTCAGGCTGCCCCATCATTTCCACAAACACACAAGGAACTCCCATGCGCATCATCTCCGTCAATGTAAACGGCATCCGCTCCGCCTATAAAAAAGGCTTTTTAGACTACATCGCCCAATCGAGCGCAGACATCGTTTGCGTGCAAGAACTCAAAGCGCAAGAAGCCGATTTGTCGAACGACATGAAAAACCCACACGGCATGCACGGCGCATGGCATTGCGCGCAAAAGCGCGGTTACAGCGGCGTAGCGATATACAGCAAACGCACCCCCGATCGCATCCAATACGGCATCGGCATAGAAAAATTTGATAACGAAGGGCGCTACATCCGCGCCGATTTTGGCAAGCTCAGCGTTATCTCGCTCTATCTGCCCAGCGGCACCAGCGCCGAAGAGCGCCAAGCCTATAAATACGAATTTTTAGACGCGTTCTACCCCATTCTCGCCACGCTCAAAGCCGAAGGACGCGATGTTGTCGTGTGCGGCGACTGGAACATCGCCCACCAAAACATAGACATCAAAAACTGGAAAGGCAACCAAAAAAACTCAGGCTTTCTGCCCGAAGAGCGCGCATGGATAGGGCGCGTGATTACCGAATTGGGCTGGGTGGACACATGGCGCACGCTCTATCCCGAAATCGCAGGCTACACATGGTGGAGCAACCGCGGGCAAGCCTATGCCAACGACGTTGGCTGGCGGATTGATTACCAAATGACCACACCCGATTTGGCGGCAAAAGCGCAAGCAGCGCATATTTACAAAGAAGTGAAGTTTTCCGACCACGCGCCGCTGGTGGTGGATTATGAATATGTTGTTTAGGGCATAAGTAACAAAAAAGGTGCTATTTCAGAGAGCTTTACTCGTAAGTAACA
>CAUQQW010000128.1:0-3876 GCA_963520365.1 uncultured Kingella sp. | reverse complement strand
TGTGTTTGGGTTTCTGCTGTTGGAGGAAAGGCTTTTTTGCAAAGGTCTCAAACTGCTAAAATTTTCCCTACGTCTCACAACAAGGGATTTTCAACCAAATGGCGATTGGATTTCGCCTGATTTTTTTAGATAGAGAGAAAACCATATTTACTTTTCGCGATTTCAAGACAAAACTCAGTGCTGCCATAGCGGTGTTATTGTCAATTTCTTTCACATCTGCATGCACCAATAAAGAAACTCAATTCCAACAAGCGGTGGCAAGTTACCAAGCAGGCGATTACAACCAAGCCTTTGAGCTATTTCAAGTTCTGGCTGAACAGGGCGATGCCGAATCGCAATTTGTTTTGGGTATGCTGTATGACGATGGAGAGGGCGTTAAACAAAACTACCAACAAGCGGCAGAGTGGTATCAAAAAGCAGCTAATCAGGGGCATGCCATGGCGCAATACAATTTGGGCATACTGTATCAATTCGGTCTAGGCGTGGCGGAGGATGACAAACAAGCGCTGTTATGGTTTCAAAAAGCGGCTAACCAAGGGTTTGCTACCGCTCAATTTAACTTGGGCGTGATGTATGAAAATGGACAAGGCGTTGGGCAAAATTACAAACAAGCAGCAGAGTGGTATCAAAAAGCAGCTGACCAAGGAGATGTTCAGGCGCAGTTTAATTTGGGCGTGATGTATGAAGACGGTTTGGGAGTGGCACAAGACTATCAGCAAGCAGCCGCATGGTTTTTAAAGGCGGCTAATTTGGGAGACGTTAAAGCCCAATATGCTTTGGGTAATATGTATCGCAGTGGACAAGGTGTTGCAGAAGATGCTCGGCAGGCAGCGGTTTGGTATCAAAAAGCAGCCGAACAGGAACATATCGG
Source organism: uncultured Kingella sp. (assembly GCA_963520365.1). Classification (GTDB taxonomy): domain Bacteria; phylum Pseudomonadota; class Gammaproteobacteria; order Burkholderiales; family Neisseriaceae; genus Kingella_B. The sequence goes on along the minus strand of CAUQQW010000128.1, from coordinate 3,005 downwards.
AGCGCAATTTAATTTGGGCGTAATGTATTACAATGGGCATGGCGTGGCACAAGATGACCAACAAGCAAAAGCATGGTGGCAAAGAGTGCTGGCGCAACCCGACATATCGGAAAATGAAGAATACAAAACAGCAGCTCAAAACGCTTTGCACAATACGAATATCCCCTAAGCACCTATCATTAGGCAGCCTGAAACCGCAAAAATCCCGTTTTCAGGCTGCCTTTTTCCGCTAAAATCATCGCTCTCCAAACCATCCCGTCTCATCCCCATCATGCACGCTATTCAACCCACTTCCGCCAACAAAGCCGAGCAATACCAACAACTTCTGCCCCAGCTGCAAGCCCTGATTGCCGCCGATGCCGATCTCCCCATCGCCACGCTGGCTAACGTGTGCGCCGTGTTAAAAGAACAGTTCAACTGGTTTTGGGTAGGCTTTTATTTGGTGAACGACAGCCGCAGCGAGCTGGTTCTCGCGCCGTTCCAAGGCCCGCTTGCCTGCACGCGCATTCAAAAAGGGCGCGGCGTATGCGGGCAAGCATGGGCGCAAAACCAAACGCTGGTTGTGCCCGATGTGAACCAGCATCCCGACCACATCGCCTGTTCCAGCCAATCGCAATCCGAAATCGTCGTGCCGCTGCACAACGGCGCGGGCGAAGTGGTCGGCGTGTTAGACATTGACCACACCGAGCTGGCAACGTTTGACGAAACCGACGCGCATTATTTGCAACAGCTTTGCGCGCTGTTGAGCCAACATCTTTTTCAGGCTGCCTAAGCCACCTAAGGCAGCCTGAAAGCGAGTTTACAAGCTTCTGCGAAGCTAAAATCGTCTTCAATCATTCACCGAAAGCCATGCCATGAAACGTCTTATCCCCGCCCTATTCCTCGCCGCCAGTTTGTTCGCCCATCCTGTTTACGCGCAAGCGCCTGCACAGCCAAGCGACACATCAGCCGAAATTATCCGCTTTGCCAAAAACACCACTACGCAGCAAAAAATCAAACTGCTTGACCTATTTGTGCGTGAAAGCAATGCAAAATTCGCCAATCGCCAAACAGAAGCCTTTTCAAGCGTCAAAATGAGCCATCACTATCCACGCAGCCGCGCGTTGGATTTCACATTCGTTATCAACCCTAAATATGCTGAAGAAATTGGCATTAAATGGATGCAATCGCCTGCAGGTACTGCCGAATTCCAATCCGTTTTGCACCGCACCATAAAAAACTTTTGCACCGTTCCAGCCTCTCGTTCCCTGCTTGAAGCCATCGGCATCACCGAAATGCGTGGCATTTTCACGCTCAACGGGCGCATCATCAACCAAAGCCGCGCGCCATTGAGCCAATGCCACTAGTTCTAAACCCAAGTACGCATCAGGCAGCCTGAAAATGCCCCATCACCACACCGAACTCATCCGCCTGCTGGAACAACGCAACCACATCTTCCCCAGCGACCCCGCATCCATCACCGAAATCCTGCGCCAAGCCGACGGCACGCCCGAAGCCAAGCTCCACCGCCGCGCCCAGCTGATAGACCGCGACCAAACCATCGCCCAGCGTCTCGCCCAACATCAACGCCGCCTGCGCCTTGCCCAGCGCATCGCCAGCGGCGCATGGTTTGCCGTTGGGCTATTGGGCACCTACCAGCTGATGCAACACAGCAGCCTGAATTTCATGCTGATACTCGTTGGCATACTCGGCAGCAACACCATCATGCTGATTATCTGGCTGATTAGCCTTACCCAAAAACCGCACAGCCCCAGCCTCCCCTTCTGGCTCGCCAGCGGCAGCCTGAAAGACCGCATCAGCCAAGCCCTAATAGAACACGACAGCCAAACCGCCTTGCTGCCCCAATTTCGCTGGACACGCGGGCGCATCAGCCACCAGCTCGCCCTGTGCGGGCTGCTCGGCATGTTTACCGCCAGCCTAATGCTGCTCACCGTGCGCCAATACCAATTCAACTGGCAAAGCACCCTGCTTTCCGACCAACACTTCGCCCAAATCATCCACGCACTCGCCTGGCTGCCCGCCCAACTCGGCTTTGCCACCCCCACGCCCGACATCATCGCCGCCGCCCGCAACCACTACCACAGCGAACACGCCGCCCAATGGGGCATCTTGCTGCTCGCCAGCATTCTGTGCTACGGCATCGCCCCACGCCTTATCGCATGGCTGATTTGCTGGCAACAAAGCCGCCACCACCCCCTTGCGCTCAATCTCGCCCTGCCCTATTACCAAAACATCATCCAAAAATGGCAACAGCAAATCATCGACGACGACAGCGACTACCAACCCGACCGCCCCATCATCGCCCCCAGCAAAATCCCGCTCAACCACACAGGCGCGCATTGGGCGATTTTGCTAGAAGCCCCCGATGCCCCCGACAACTGGTACAGCCACATTCTCGGGCAAGACTGGACAAACAAAGGCAGCATTGTTGAGCGCGCCCAGCTCGCCGACCTGATTACCGAACTCGCCGCCCAGCCCGTGCAACTGCTGATTGGCATCCGCGCCCAGCAAATCCCCGACCGCGGCATCGTGCGCCAAATCAACAAACTCGCCCAAGCTGCCCAACACAACATCATCATCCAACTCTTGCCCAGCAACCCCAGCAGCCAAACCCCAGCCGAGCAAGAACGCCGCACCCAATGGCAGCAAGTGCTGCATGAACATGGCTGGAATGGGTTGAATTGAAGCGAGACTTGTTTTGTCTGTTGCTTTATCTCTTGTTTACAAGCATGCACGCATATCAAAGGCAGCCTGAAAACCAACCCAATGGAGCGTCGGCGGCTCGCCGACATCTTTGGCAAACCAGCCATATCCTGTTTAATAACCATTTGGCGACGAGCCGTCGCCGCTCCATACCATTTTCAGGCTACCACTATTCCCCACATCTCCAATCACAAAAAAGCAGCCTGAAAACCATTTCCCCGTTTTCAGGCTGCCTTTTTTGGTTAATCTATAGTAAAATAAAATAGAAACCACCCGCACAACCTATCATAACCACACCTATC
>CAUQQW010000127.1:0-3895 GCA_963520365.1 uncultured Kingella sp. | reverse complement strand
GTTATCTTCATTTTTGCAGTCTAACATGACTGCTTATCTAGTACAGCCCCTTTTGTTTTGTGAAATTACAAGATGGGCAGCCTGAAACTTGGTAAACATTTAAGGCAGCCTGAAAATGGTTTGCGCTTTGTGGTAAACAGCCGATTAACTTTAACCATTCGTCTCATGCCGACGGAGCACTTACTTTTCTTTGCTTCGCCAAAGAAAAGTAAGCAAAAGAAAGGCGACCCCGACGTGCAGGTTTGGCTGCGCCAAACTTCCCTCACTACGCATCCTTTTTTCGGCGCGTGCGAACTAGCTGCACTTCGTGCGTCGTCGGACAAGCGCACGCTTTTTCCCGAAAAAAGGATGCCCCGTTCGGCTGGACGTAGGGGAGTGGGCAGCAGCATTAAACGGATGTGATGGGTTAGGCAGCCTGAAAACCCATCCAGCTACCAAAAATGTTGAGCAGAACATCAAGCATTTTGTTTTCAGGCTGCCTTGTAAACAGTCATCAAGCAGCCTGAAAACCTAAAATAGAGCGGCGACGGCTCGTCGCCAAATAGCGTATTCAATAGCCCCCGTCCTGTTTCAGGCTGCCTTTGCTATAATCCGCCCACTTCTGTCAGTCCCCATTCACACCATGCCCAGCATTCAATTTCTCCCTAGCCATCTCATCAACCAAATTGCCGCAGGCGAAGTGGTGGAACGCCCCGCCAACGCGCTCAAAGAAATCGTGGAAAACAGCCTAGACGCGGGCGCAACGCACATCAGCGTGGAAATTGCAGGCGGCGGCATCAAACTTTTGCGCGTGTGCGACAACGGCTGCGGCATGGAAGCGGACGATTTGCCGCTGGCGCTGTCGCGCCACGCCACCAGCAAAATCAAAAGTTTAGCCGATTTGGAACACGTTAAAAGCATGGGGTTTCGCGGCGAAGGGCTGGCGAGCATCGCATCCGTGTCGCGGCTCACGCTCACCAGCCGCACCGCGCACAATGCCCACGCGCACCAAATCCGCGCATCGGATGGCGCATTGGGCGAAGTTGCCGCTGCCGCGCACCCAGTCGGCACCACGATTGAAATCGCCGAGCTGTTTTTCAACACGCCTGCGCGGCGCAAGTTTTTGAAATCGGAAAACACCGAATACGCGCATTGCGCCACCATGTTGGAGCGGCTGGCTCTGGCGAACCCCGCGGTGGCTTTTTCGTTCAAAAACAACGGCAAAACGGTGTTTGACTACCCCGCGCAACCCCTGAGCGAGCGCGTGGCGGCGATTGTGGGCGCGGCGTTTCAGGCTGCCTCATTGCCGATTGACTGCCAAGCGGGCGAAATGGCGTTGCGCGGCTTTGTGTCCAAGCCCACCTTTGCGCAGGGCAAAAGCGATAAGCAATTTTTCTTTGTAAACAACCGCTTTGTGCGCGATAAGGTGATGCTGCACGCGGTGAAGCAGGCGTATCGCGATGTGTTGCATAACCAGATTACGCCTGCGTTTGTGCTGTTTTTGGATTTGCCGCCTGAGATGGTGGATGTGAACGTGCATCCGACCAAAACGGAAATCCGTTTTCGCGATAGCCAAGCGGTGCATCAGATGATTTTTCACGCGCTAAACAAGGCGTTAGCCGAAACCCGCGCCGATGTAACCGAAAGCGTGAGCAATGCGGGCGCGATTTTGCAGCAGCGTTTTCATGTCGATGCGCCGTTGCCCGCTGAAAACTTGTTTTCAGGCAGCCTGAAAACGGAAACGCCCGCTGCCCACACCGTTTCTAATGGTTCAAGTGGTTCAGGCAGCCCCAAATCCGCGCCGATGCCGTATCAAGCCGCCGCCCGCGCGCCGCAACAACGCCCATTGTCGCTCAACGAAAACCGCGCCGCCTTGCGCGCCTATGCCGAGCTTTACCGCGATGATGACGATTTGCCCGCGTTTGCACCGCCCGCGCAAGCCGATGAGCAACCCGATAGGCAGCCTGAAAACGCCTATCCGCTGGGTTTTGCCATCGCGCAGCTTTTGGGAATTTATGTGCTGGCGCAGGCGGCGGATAGCTTGATTTTGGTGGACATGCACGCCGCTGCCGAGCGCGTGAACTATGAAAAAATGAAGGCGCAGCGCAGCGCAGCAGGTAGCCTGAAAACGCAGATGCTGCTGATTCCCGTCGCCTTTGAAGCCACGCACGCCGAGCTTGCCGCGCTCGCCGACCACGCCGCCGAGCTGGCGCAATACGGCTTGGATTTGGCGGATTTGGGCAACGGGCAGATTGCCGTGCGCGCCGTACCGCAGATGTTGGGCAAGGCAGATGTTGCCGCGCTGGCGCGTGATGTGTTGCGTGAATTGGCGGCGGTGGGCAGCAGCCAAACGATTGAAGCCAAGGAAAACCAGATTTTGGGCACGATGGCTTGCCACGGCTCGGTGCGCGCGGGGCGACAGCTCACGCTGCCCGAAATGAACGCCCTGCTGCGCGATATGGAAGCCACGCCGCGCAGCAACCAATGCAACCACGGGCGGCCGACTTGGGTGAAGCTGGGGCTGGCGGATTTGGATGCGCTGTTTTTGCGCGGGCAATAGGCAGCCTGAAAGGGGGGGAGCGGCGACGGCTTGTTGCCAAATGTTTTGTTCAACAGGGCGTTGCTGGTTGGAAAAATGTCGGCGAGCCGCCACCGCTCCATGATGGCTAGGTTGGGCAAACGTTTCAGCCGCGTGGTTCAATTGTTCACAAAAATGTTCACAAAAAGGCAGCCTGAAAACATGATTTACTGTTTTCAGGCTGCCTTTTATTGTGTGGTAACAGGGTTTACACGCGCACCAACCAGTCGTATTTGTCTTCTGCCAAGCCAAATTGAATATCGGTAACGGCGTTGCGGATGGCGGTGCCGCGCTCGGTGCTGGCGACGGGGATTTCTTTGCCGTCAATCACAAAGCTGGTAACGGGCGAAATCACGGCGGCGGTGCCTGTTAGGATGGCTTCTGCGCCTTGTTCTACGGCGGCTTTAAGCTCGGCGACGGTGAAGTTACGCTCGCTGATGGTGTAGCCCAAGTCGTTGGCGATGGTGAGCACGGAATCGCGGGTTACGCCGTGCAAAAATTCGCTGGTGAGCGGTTTGGTGATGATTTCGTTGCCGTTAATCAGCGCGAAGTTGGAAGCGGCGGTTTCTTGCACGTCGCCATTGGGGCAGAACAGCACTTGGTTGGCGCCGTGTTCTTCTTTGGCTTTGAGCACCCATGCGAGGGCGGAGGCGTAGTTGCCGCCGCATTTGATGCGCCCCATGTGCGGCGCACAACGGGCGTGTTCGGTTTCCACCAACAGCTTCATGGGCGAGCCGACTTTGAAATAATCGCCCACGGGGGAGGCGAGAATATAGAGCAGGGCGTTGGCAGACGGGGTGGCGGCTTTGCCGATAACGGGGTCGGTGCCGATAAGCGTGGGGCGCAGATAGAGCGAGGCGGGCGCATCGGGGATGATGTCGCTGGCGCGGCGCACCAGTTCAACCAAGGCAGCCTGAAAAGCCTCGGTTTCGGGCACCGCCAAATGCAGCAGGCGCGCGCTTTGGCGCATGCGGGCGATGTTCATGTCGGGGCGGAATAGGTGGATGCTATCGTCGGCGTGGCGAAAGGCTTTCAGCCCTTCAAAACATTCGCTGCCGTAGTGCAGGCTGTGCGCACCAGGGGCGAGGGTGAATTCGCTGCTGGATTGCCAGCGGGTGGGCTGCCATGCGCCGTTTTCAAAGGCGAGAACAGGCATTTCGGGGTGGAATACGCTGCCGAATACGGCGGGGACTTCGCGTGCCATGTGGGTTCCTTTCGGGTTTGTGAACAGGGTTTGTTAAAAAGCGCAAAGATACTCTTTGGGTTTAGGCTTGGCAAGTTTCAGACTGAGACCTTTGCAAAATTCCCCAAAATCCCCTAAATTCCCACCAAGACATT
>CAUQQW010000126.1:0-4031 GCA_963520365.1 uncultured Kingella sp. | reverse complement strand
TAAGGAAGATTCTAACTTAAGTGGAATTTCCTGAGTTATCTAGGACAGCCCCTTAACTTATTTGTCAATACGCTAAAAATCTGCTTAAACCCCCTTGCAGGCTGCCGCCCCATCAAGTTTTGCTGCGCGGATGAAACTGCACCAAATGCGTATTTTCCGGCAACAACGTTTTGCGCAGGGCGTGCCCTTGGATAATTTCCAACGTGAGCGTTTTCAGGCTGCCTTGTTGCCATGCTTGTTGCACGAGGCTTTGCGCGGCAGCTTCGTCGCTGGGGCGCAGGGCTTGCCAGATGCCGAGTTCGGCGATGTCTTGCAGCAGGGCGGCGGGGCTTTGGTAATCGAGCGTGAGGTTGATGGAGTCCACAATCGGGTCGTAAAAATGATGTTCCAGCAGGGCATCGCCAAGGTCGTGCATATCTACCAGCGTGGGGGCGGGGCAGGGCAGTTGGTGGTCTTGCAGGATTTGGCGCAGCTCGGGTAGGCTTTGGTCGCCCAGATGGCTGAAAAACAGCATGCCGTTGTCGTGCAGGGCTTGAGACCAGTTGGCTAGGGTGTCGCTGATGTTGTCGCTGTGGTGCAGGATAAGGTTGCTCCACAGCATTTCGGCGCAGTTTTCAGGCAGCCTGAAAGCGATGGGCTGATGCGTTTGCGGGATTTGCCCTTTGCCCAGTCGTTTGCTAAGCCAGCTATTTTGGGCGTGGCGGCTTTGCGCGGCTTGGGCGAGCCATGGGGCGCGGTGGTCGTATTCGCTGAATGTGGCGTGTGGATAGCGCGCGGCGAGCAGGCGGCGGCTGATGTCGTTGTCGGCGCCGTGCAGCAGGATGGTTTTGGGTTCGCGGCGCAGCAGCAAAAGGCGGCTGTCCATTTGTTCGGCGATGTGGGCGTGGATGGGGAGCATGGCGGTGATTGGGGGTAAAAATGGGAGATTTTAGGCAGCCTGAAAACGGGCAGCAAGCGGTGATCGGCAATCGTGCGTTTCAGGCTGCCTGAAAGCGGGGTTTGGGCTACAATGTGTTTTTTTGTAAACCGTGTTATTGAAAGGAAAATTATGTCGCAATCCATTATTACGGTTGTTGGGAAAGATCGCGTGGGCATTGTGTACAACGTTGCTAAGCTGTTGGCGGAAAATCAAATCAATATTGTGAACATTAGCCAGCAGCTGATGGGCGAATTTTTCACCATGATTATTTTGGTGGACACCACGCAATGCAGCCAAACGCCGCCGCAGCTGGCGGAATTGTTTGCTGCGGAAGGGCAAAAATTATCGCTGGAAATTCGTATTCAAAACGAAGCGATTTTTAACGCCATGCACCGCATTTAATCGCACAGGCAGCCTGAAAACGGCAAAGCCCCGCTTTCAGGCTGCCTTATCCCATCCCGTTTTCACCCAACGAAAGGCAGCCTGAAAATGAAAAAACTCTTGTTCACCGCCTTGCTCGCCGCATACGGCATCATCGCCCACGCCGCGCCTTATCCATCGCACGATTTAAGCAAACTCATTCAACATAACGAATTGAATATACAGCTTGTTGATAACGTGCTAAGCGATTTGGACAGTGTTGCTGGCAATTATCCGCCGCGCTTTGACAACGATGCCGACCAGCTTCGCGCTATTGCCGAAGCGGGGCAGCTCAACCGCTTTTTGCAAGGCGTGATTGACGTGAAAGCCGTTACCCCAAAGCAGACCACAGAATACGTCAATATCCTATACCGCTTGGCGCGGATTAACGCGATGGCGCACAACATGGATGTGCCCGATGCCGCCCCGATTGCCGATGGTTATTTTGAAAAAATCATCGCCCAGCTTAAAAATAAGCCCAAAGAAAAAGCGCGCATTCAAGGCGAATACGGCGCGTTTTTGGTGAGCAGCAACCGCATAAACCGCGCCATGCCGTTATTGCAACAGGCGATTAAAGGCGGCGATACCAACGCGCATTTGCCGCTGGGCATCGCTTATTTGATGAAGGGCAACAAAACCGAAGCGGTGAAACAGCTGCAAATCCATCAAAAACATTTTCCGCAAGACGAACGCTCGCGCGCCGTGTTGCAAGCGATTGAGCAAGGCTCGTTTCAAATACACCGCATAAAGCCATGATGAATAAGGCAGCCTGAAACGCCCAAAACCTATTTTCAGGCTGCCTAAACATAATTAGCCGCCCCCAAAGGCAGCCTGAAACCAAGTTCAGCGTAATCAAAATGCCCCAAGCCCTGATTAACACCATCATGCCAGACGGCTCGCGCCACTTTTTCAGCCTGTGCATCAACGCCAAACCGCGCCGCCTACTGTGGCAGATTATGCGCCTGCCAGCGTTGCCAACAGGCTATCTTGCCGACCCCATCAGCGGCGAATGTTGGCTGGATTTTCGCTGGCGCGGGCAATCGTTCAGCATTCACACTCCCTATGGTGCGGACGAATATTGGTTTTTTGTTGCCAACGCCCGTTGCCCCGAAAATGGGCTGCGCCAGCTTGCTGATTATTTTGCCCAGCAAAATCCATCATCCCCATCAGTTTAAAAGAAAGAGTAACCATGTCCCATATCCAATCCAACGAAATCCTAGAAACCATTCGCATGGTGTCCGACCAAAATTTTGACGTGCGCACCATCACCATCGGCATCGATTTGCACGACTGCATCTCGCCCGACATCAATACGCTCAACCAAAATATCTACAACAAAATCACCCGCATCGGCAAAGACTTAGTCGCCACCGCGCAGCATCTTTCCGCCAAATACGGCGTGCCAATTGTGAACCAGCGCATCTCAGTAACGCCCATCGCGCAAATCGCCGCCGCCACAGGCGCGGACAGCTATGTGAGCATCGCGCAAACGTTAGACAAGGCGGCAAAAGCCATCGGCGTATCGTTTATCGGCGGCTTTTCCGCGCTGGTGCAAAAAGGCATTTCGCCCGCCGATGAAACACTGATCCGCTCCATTCCCGAAGCCATGCGAACCACCGATATTGTGTGCAGCTCCATCAACATCGGCTCCACCCGCGCAGGCATCAATATGGACGCAGTGAAACTGGCGGGCGACATCATCAAGCAAACCGCCGACATCACGCCCGAAGGTTTTGGCTGCGCCAAAATTGTCGTGTTTTGCAACGCGGTGGAAGACAACCCATTTATGGCGGGCGCGTTCCACGGCGCGGGCGAAGCGGATGCGGTGATTAACGTGGGCGTATCAGGGCCGGGCGTGGTTCAGGCTGCCTTAAAAGATTGCGCCAGCCAAAATCTTACCGAAATCGCCGAAATCGTGAAAAAAACGGCGTTCAAAATCACCCGTGTGGGCGAACTTATCGGGCAGGAAGCGTCGAAAATGCTCGGCATTCCGTTTGGCATTTTGGATTTGTCGCTCGCTCCAACGCCTGCGGTGGGCGACAGCGTGGCGCGGATTTTGGAAAGCATGGGCTTGTCTGTTTGCGGCACGCACGGCACCACCGCCGCGCTGGCGTTGCTTAACGATGCGGTGAAAAAAGGCGGCATGATGGCTTCCAGCGCGGTGGGCGGGCTAAGCGGCGCGTTTATCCCCGTGTCGGAAGACGAGGGCATGATTGCCGCCGCCGAAAGCGGCGTGCTCACGCTGGACAAGCTGGAAGCGATGACCGCGGTGTGCTCGGTGGGCTTGGATATGGTTGCCGTGGCAGGCGACACCCCTGCCAGCACAATCGCAGGCATCATCGCCGACGAAGCCGCCATCGGCATGATTAACAGCAAAACCACTGCCGTGCGGATTATCCCCGTTACCGGCAAAGGCGTGGGCGAGAGCGTGGAATTTGGCGGGCTGCTGGGCTACGCGCCGATTATGCCGACCAAAGCGGGGAGCTGCGAAGCGTTTGTGAACCGCGGCGGGCGGATTCCCGCGCCTGTGCAGAGTATGAAGAATTAACACGATGAGGCAGCCTGAAAGTGGGGTTTACCGTTTTAGCTTCGCTGAAACTCGCTACGCTCGTTTTCAGGCTGTCTTTATATAGATTGAAGGCATATAGGACAAAAAAGGTGCTATTTCCAAGGACAAATTTCTTATTGGACA
>CAUQQW010000125.1:0-4065 GCA_963520365.1 uncultured Kingella sp. | reverse complement strand
TCATAGGGGAAATTCTAACTTAATGTGAATTTCCTGAGTTATCTAGGACAGCCCCAAATTTTTTCCTTAAAACACACATCACAATATGAGTACCAAAAAATTTCCCATCCCTCTTAGCTATTTCAGCATGCCATTGGGGCTTTTCGCGCTCGGTTTGTCGTGGCGTTACGGCGCGCGTATCGGGCTTTTGCCGACTTGGGCTGCGGAAACGCTGTTAGCTGCTGCCTTTGTGCTTTGGCTGATGCTGGTCATTGCCTACATCATCAAAATTCGTTTTTTCCGCCCCGAATTTTTGCAGGATTTGCAGGATTTGGTGCAATGCTGTTTCATCAGCTCGATTCCGATTACCACGATGCTGGCAGGTTTGGCGGCACAAAACACAGTTGGTGTGGGGTTGCGCCGAATGTGCCGCAAAACTGACCGGCCCCATCCAAGAAATATTGCAGAGCGGGTATGGGAGTTTTCGGCTGAAACGTATTGCTTGGGCGGGATTAGGCAGCCTGAAAATAGAGAATCGGCACAATATACAGTACAATCCCGCGTCTTTTCCCAACCGTGCCGAAACCGCCGCAAAACGCGTTCTTATCCGTATCTGCACAGATTTTAATTTCGCCGGTGTTCCGTTTTCAGGCAGCCTGAAAGCCGGATTTCCCGCAAACCTCCCGTCTCCCACAAGGAATACACCATGATAAACCCCATTTCTGCCCTGTCCCCGTTGGACGGACGCTACGCCGCCACTGCCGAACCCCTGCGCCCGATTTTCTCCGAATACGGGCTGATGAAGGCGCGCGTGCGCGTGGAGCTGGAATGGCTCAAAGCCCTTGCCGCCGAGCCCAAAATCAGCGAAGTTGCGCCATTTTCTGCGAACACGCTTGCCGAAATAGACAGCGTGATTAACGATTTTTCGTTGGATAACGCCGCCGAAGTTAAAGCGATAGAAGCCACCACCAACCACGATGTAAAAGCGATTGAATACTGGCTCAAACAACGCTTCGCCGCCAACGCCGAAGTGCACGCCGCCAACGAATTCATCCATTTTGCCTGCACTTCCGAAGACATCAACAACCTATCGCACGCCCTGATGCTGCGCCAAGCGCGGGATGAAGTGTTGCTGCCGAAGCTGCAAGAAATCGTTGCCAAGCTGCAAAACATGGCGCACGAGCTTGCCGCCACGCCGATGATGTCGCGCACGCACGGACAGCCCGCCACGCCCACCACCATGGGCAAAGAAATCGCCAATGTGCTCGCTCGCTTGCAACGCCAAATCAAACAGCTCGCCGCGCAAGAATTTTTGGGCAAAATCAACGGCGCGGTGGGCAACTACAACGCCCATCTGGTTGCCTACCCCGATGTGGACTGGGAACGCCATTGCCAAAATTTTGTAGAAAAATCATTGGGTTTAACCTTCAATCCCTACACCATCCAAATTGAGCCGCATGATTACATGGCGGAATTGTTCCAAATCATCAGCCGCATCAACACCATTTTGATAGACTTTAACCGCGATGTTTGGGGTTATATATCAATGGGCTATTTCAAGCAAAAAGTGAAAGCGGGCGAAGTGGGCAGTTCCACCATGCCGCATAAAGTGAATCCGATTGATTTTGAAAACTCGGAAGGCAATTTGGGCATGGCAAACGCTGTGCTGGGCTTTTTGGCGGAAAAACTGCCCGTATCGCGCTGGCAACGCGACTTAACCGACAGCACCGTGTTGCGCAACATGGGCGTGGGCGCGGGCTATGCTGTGCTGGGCTGGACAGCGCATTTGCGCGGCTTGAACAAGCTGGAAGCCAACCCTGCCGCCATGTTGGCAGACTTGAACGCCACTTGGGAATTGCTTGCCGAGCCGATTCAAACCGTGATGCGCCGTTATGCTGTGCCGCAAGCCTATGAGCAGCTTAAAGAGCTTACGCGCGGCAAAGACGGCATCACGCCCGAAACCTTGCGCCAATTTATCAACGGCTTGGCGATACCCGATGGTGCCAAAGCCGAGCTGTTGACGCTCACGCCCGGCGCGTATATCGGCAAGGCGGTTGCGCTTGCCCAGCGTTGTTGATGCGTAGCGGCATAAACCAAGCATTAAGGCAACCTGAAAGTTCGTAAACTCACTTTCAGGCTGCCTGAGCAGTCAATATTGCTTGTTAAACATTCCGCGCCCTAATCTCATAAGGACAGCCTGAAACAGCGGTGCAAAGCAATGCAGCCCAATTTTCAGGCTGTCTTTGTGCTATGATTTCCCCATTGCCATTCCACCCCATCGCCATTATGTCTGAGCCATTTTTTCGCACTACTTGCCCCAGCTGCGGCGCGCCCGTTCAAGTTTATAGCCCCACCGCCATCACCGTGGTATGCAGCTATTGCAGCAGCATGCTGGTTTTGCAAGACAACAGCCTAAACGACACGGGACGCGACAGCGCGCTGTTGCAAGATTTCAGCCCCATCCAAATCGGCACCACAGGCACGCACCAAGGGCAAGGCTTCGCCGTGGTTGGGCGCTTGCAAGCCAAATACGACGCAGGCGTGTGGAACGAATGGTATGTGCAATTTGACAACGGCGAAAACGGCTGGCTAGCCGAAGCAGGCGATATTTATGTGATCACGCGCCAAGTCGCCACGCCCAGCGATGCCCCGCCGTTTGACGACATCCGCGCAGGGCTGAGCACGTTTCACTACGGCAAAACCTTTATTGCCAGCGATGTGCGCGAAATTACGCTATCCAAAGCCGCCGCCCAAGGCGAACTGCCTTTCAGGCTGCCTGAAAACTACCAAAACCGCGTTGCCGATTGGCGCAATGAAAATGCCTTTCTCACGCTGGATTACAGCGAAACTCCGCCCGCAGCCTATCTGGGCGCAACCACGCAGCTTAGCCATCTTGCCCTGCAAAACACCCGTAGCGAAGAGCAAATCCGCCAAAGCGCAGGCAGCCTGAAAGGCACGCGCCAAAGCGAAAACTGCCCACATTGCGGTTCCAGTATCCATTGGCTGCGCGGCATCACGCCCACCGTTATCTGCCCCAGCTGCGGCAGCGATTTAGACACCAGCGAAGAAAAAGCCAAGCTCATCGCCGCCAACGAAATGCGCCAAGCCCAGCAAGAAAACCTGCCGCTGCCCATCGGAAAAACAGGCAAAATCCACGGCAACAGCTACACCGTTATCGGCGCAGTCCGCTACGAAGAACTTAACCCCGACGACGCACACGCCGCCCTATACGGCAGCCCACTCAGCCTAACCCCCGTAGATTGGTGGCGCGAATACCTGCTTTACAACCCCAGCCGCGGCTTTTTATGGCTGGTGGAAACATCGCAAAACAAATGGTCGCTATCCGAAACGCAAACCGAATTTCCACCGCTGGGGCAATCCACCAGCGCCATCGGTAGCGCAGATGATGCGCACGATCGCGTGTTGCAAGGCTTTATGCCAAAAAACGCCTACAAACTCTACGACTACGGCGGGCGCGTGAGCTATGCCGCAGGTGCGTTTTACTGGCACATCCGCGCAGGCGACATCACCTATTATCAAGACTATCAACAAGGCAGCAACAAGCTCAGCGCCGAGCGCACGCGCAACGAATTAGCATGGAGCAAAAGCACGCCCATCACACGGCAACAGCTTGCCACATGGTTTCCATTTGACGGCAGCAACGCACCGCAATACAGCGCGCAAATGCAGCCCGACCCCGTGTCGCGACAAATGGTTTGGCTGATGATTGGCGTGTTTATCCTGATTAACATCCCCGCTTGGCTCAAAATGGACAGCGATAATATTGAGTTTTCGCTGGTTTTATCGGCGGTGATTGTTTACATTCTTTATCAGGCGGGCAGGGATCGCAGCGAAGATGATGACTAAATTTGGCGTGTAAAAGGCAGCCTGAAAACGAGCGCCGCTAGTTTCAGCGAAGCTAAAACGGCAGCTTAAAATACGTTTTCAGGCTGCCTTTTGGGGCTTGGGCAAATAGCCAATCATTTACTAGCCGCATTAACTGCCTGCCCCAATGGGGTGGGCGGTTTTTGTTTGGGGCTGTCCTAGATAACTCAGGAAATTCCACTTAAGTTAGAATCTTCCTTA
>CAUQQW010000124.1:0-4139 GCA_963520365.1 uncultured Kingella sp. | reverse complement strand
CACTCTTGCTTGTTGGAAATGTTATTGGGTGTTTCTTATTTTGTTTAACTATAGTTTAATCAGCCATTTGGCAGCGAGCCGCCACCACCCCATTTTAAATTTCAGGCTGTCCCATCATCCCGAAACAACACCCTATCCGCCCACCAAACCAACAGCAAAATCGGCACGCCCAGCACAGCGGTAAACAAGAAAAACCCTGTGTAATCAATCTGCTTCACAATCGCGCCCGAATAGCCACCAAGGGTTTTGGGTAACAGCGTCATCAGCGATGAAAACAGCGCGTATTGCACCGCCGTAAAGCGGATATTGGTAAGCGCGGATAAAAACGCCACAAACACCGTGCCCGCCAAGCCTGCGGCAAAATTGTCCAACCCCACCGCCGTGTACATCAGCGGCACATCATGCCCGCGCAGCGCGAGCCACACAAACAGCAAATTGGTTGCCGCTGCCGCCACCGCGCCCAGCATCATCATATTCATCAAGCGAAACCGCTGCGCCAGCACGCCGCCCGCAATCCCACCCAAAATAGACATCGCCACGCCAAAAGTTTTCACCGCGCTGGCAATCTCCACCTTGCTAAACCCCATGTCGGCGTAAAACACGTTGGAAATCACGCCCGACACAATATCCGAAATGCGATACAGCCCAATCAAAGCCAGCAGCAGCACCGCGCGTTTGCCATAGCGGGCGAAAAAATCCGCCAGCGGTGCAATCCACACGCAGCGCACCGCATCCGCGCGCACCAGCTTGATTTTCACCGCCGCCAAGCCCACCGCCACCGCAGCCAGCAGCGAACCCGCCAGCCGCAGCGTTTCCCAAAACAGCGCTGCCACGGGCGAAGCCGCGTTTTCAGGCAGCAGCGTGTTGATTTGGCGAAACGCCGCCACAAACGCCAACACCGCCAGCACAAACATCGCCAGCAAGCGCACATTGTCGCCCACATTCTGTTCCGCCGTTTGCGCCTGCTGCGCCACAGGCTCGCGCACCCACAGCGTCGCCACCACGCCCACCAGCATCGTCGCCGCCATCGCCCAATAGGTCTGCTGCCACGCGCTGTAAACATAATGCGCCTTGGTTGAGCCCAGC
The DNA here is from genome assembly GCA_963520365.1 of uncultured Kingella sp. Lineage (GTDB taxonomy): Bacteria > Pseudomonadota > Gammaproteobacteria > Burkholderiales > Neisseriaceae > Kingella_B. Next base: position 3,053 of record CAUQQW010000124.1, on the reverse strand, counting down.
CATTGCGCCAGCATCAGCGAACCTGCGCCCGCCACAATCATGCCCAGCCGATAGCCCGCCGTGTAGGTGGACGACATCACCGATTGCATCGCGCTATCGTTGGGCGCGGCTTCAATGCGATACGCATCAATCACCACATCTTGCGTGGCAGACGAAAAGCCCAGCAGCACCGCGCCCCAAGCCATCGCGTTCAGGCTGCCTGAAAACTGCGGATTGATGGATGACATCAACACAATCGCCACAATAATCAGCCCCTGCGCCAGCAACAACCAACCGCGCCGCTTGCCCAACATGCGCGACAGTAGCGGCACAGGCAGCGCATCAATCAACGGCGACCACACGAATTTAAACGAATAGCCCAAAGCCGACCAGCTGAACATGGTAACCGTTTCGCGCTGCACGCCCGCCTCCAACAGCCACAGCGACAGCGTAGAAAAAATCAGCAAAATGGGAATGCCGGCGGAAAAGCCGAGCAGCAGCAAGGCGATGGCGCGGCGGTCTTGATAGCCTTTGAACGAATGAGTGAACGTTTGCATGGGATGAGATGGAATAAAGAAAAGCGCGAATTATAGCATTCGCGCGGTTAAGACCATTGCGGCAGCCTGAAAACAGCAGCCTGAAAAACGGAAAACCCATTTTCAGGCTGCCTCCGCAAGGGCGCAGCATTATGCCGATTTGCCGCCAAATTTTTGCCACGCCTTCTCGTGAAAATAAAAAGCCACCGTGTTCACCATCGGCTCAACCAATGCCACCGCGCTGGAAATCCCCAAGCTACCCGTTAACGCATAAGCCACGCCAAATGCCACGCTAAAATGCAACACAGCGAAAGTAAACGTTTTTTTCATTTTGTGTACTCCAAAGAAATGTTAAGTGCACGAATGATATTATTTCTTAATTGATAAATCCAGTTCGTTTATAAATAGCTATCACCCCCATTTCAGGCTGCCTATCAAGCGCCCATTATCTATGGCAACACCGCGCACAAGGCACTCTGAAACGCCGTTTATATGCTAAAATCGCGCCCTTTGCATAAATTAACAAAAGGATTCAAAACATGATTTCCACCAACAACATCACCATGCAGTTCGGCGCGAAGCCGCTGTTTGAAAACGTATCCGTCAAATTCGGCGAAGGCAACCGCTACGGCTTGATCGGCGCGAACGGTTCGGGTAAATCTACCTTCATGAAGATTTTGGGCGGCGATTTGGAGCAGACCAGCGGCGAAGTGGCGATTGAACACGGTGTGCGCCTGGGCAAACTGCGCCAAGACCAGTTTGCCTACGAAGACATGCGCGTGCTGGACGTGGTGCTGATGGGGCACACCGAAATGTGGGCGGCGATGACCGAGCGCGACGCGATTTACGCCAACCCCGAAGCCACCGAAGAAGACTATATGCACGCCGCCGAACTGGAAGCCAAGTTCGCCGAATACGACGGCTACACCGCCGAAGCGCGCGCCGCCGAATTATTGAGCGGCGTGGGCATTGCCGAAGAACTGCACAACGCCACCATGGCGGAAGTTGCCCCCGGCTTCAAGCTGCGCGTGCTGCTGGCGCAAGCCCTGTTCTCCAAACCCGACGTGCTGCTGTTGGACGAGCCGACCAACAACTTGGACATCAACACCATCCGCTGGCTGGAAGGCGTGCTGAACCAATACGACAGCACCATGATTATCATCAGCCACGACCGCCACTTCCTGAACGAAGTCTGCACCCACATGGCGGATTTGGACTACAACACCATCACCGTTTACCCCGGCAATTACGACGACTACATGCTCGCCTCCGCCCAATCCCGCGAACGCGCCCTGAAAGACAATGCCAAAGCCAAAGAAAAATTGCAGGAACTGCAAGAATTTGTGGCGCGCTTCTCTGCCAACAAATCCAAAGCCCGCCAAGCCACCAGCCGTCTGAAACAGGCCGACAAAATCAAAGCCGAAATGGTGGAAGTGAAACCCTCCACCCGCCAAAACCCCTATATCCGCTTTGAAACCGACGAGAAAAATAAGCTGCACCGCCAAGCGGTTGAAGTGGAAAACCTTGCCAAAGCGTTTGACAAAACCCTGTTTGAGAAGCTGTCGTACATCCTCGAAGCAGGGCAACGCTTGGCGATTATCGGGCCGAACGGCGCGGGCAAATCCACGCTGTTGAAGCTGCTCGCAGGCGCGTTTGACCCGCACTATTCAGGCAGCCTGAAACCCGACGCAGGCACAATCAAATGGGCGGAAAAAGCCACCATCGGCTACTACCCACAAGACCACGAAGCCGATTTTGACTGCGACATGGATTTGAGCGAATGGATGCGCCAATGGGGGCAGGAAGGCGACGACGAGCAAGTGATACGCGGCACACTAGGGCGGCTGCTGTTCGGCAGCAACGACGTAGTGAAAAACGTGCGCGTGCTTTCCGGCGGCGAAAAAGGCCGCATGCTCTACGGTAAACTGCTGCTGCTCAAACCAAATGTGCTGATTATGGACGAACCCACCAACCACATGGACATGGAAAGCATCGAATCGCTGAACATGGCGCTGGAAAAATACAACGGCACGCTGATTTTCGTATCGCACGACCGCCAGTTCGTCTCCTCGCTCGCCACGCAGATTATCGAGCTGGACGGTAAAGGCGGCTACGAATATTATCTGGGCGATTATGAGAGCTATCTGGCGAAAAAAGGGATTGAGTAAGACAAGTGCAGGCTGCCTGAAAAAAAGCAGCCTGCACTTTTTCAAAACAGATGGAGACCGATTGGATGACATATTTGGAATACCGCGACAGTAAACCGTAGTCGGAATCTTGAATCCGAGAAAACCATGATGTTGAAAATATCAAGGGCGACGACAGCCGCTTTAACCGCTAATGGGCATTCTATGAAAAAATATATAATCTCTTTTTTCCTTATCCTTTATTCAGGCATATGTATGGCAAATGATATACAAATCAGACGGTATAGCCCCAGTTTGACCATAGATAGTGAATTAAGCTATCCGATCTATTTGGCTGTCAATACGGCTGTAAACAAATCTTACGATATTAAGCAATATAATATTTCCGTGA
>CAUQQW010000123.1:0-4241 GCA_963520365.1 uncultured Kingella sp. | reverse complement strand
CTTGCTGTGCTTTTTGCCTTGTATCCGCGCTTTTATGTCATCAAATCTGCCTATGAAAATAGTGAATACAGGTTCAAAAGGCAGCCTGAAAACCGTTCGCCGCGCGCGCCTATGTTTCAGGCTGCCTTTCAAGGTATGTGAATTTCGGTTAAAAGCGGAAAGATTATAACGCTAATAAGGAGCAACGCCATGTCTCAATCAGACGGTAAGACCTTTTTCGGGCACCCCATCCAACTCTCCACGCTGTTTCACATTGAATTGTGGGAGCGGTTTTCGTTCAGCGGTTTGCAAGGCATTTTGATGCTGTATCTTTTACTACGAGCTGTCCAAAGGCGGCTTGGGCATAGATAAAACCGTGGCAGGCGGCATTGTGGCGCGTATGGCGGCAGCGTGTATTTGTCCACCATCTTGGACGCGTGGCTCGCCGACCGCGTGTTGGGCGCAGAAAAAACGCTGTTTGTTTCGGGCGTTGTGGTGATGCTGAGGCATATCGCGCTGGCTACGCTGCCTGGGCTGATGGGGCTGTTTATCGGGCTGTCGTTGATTGTGCTGGGCAGCGGTGGGCATGGCGCTGGGGCTGAGCATTTACGCCAGCAAACGCGCCGCGCTGCCACACACGCCACCGCCTAATCCCTTGCCTGATTCGAGAAAAAAACCGCCGCTGCCATTGCATTGGCAGGCGTTGCCGCCGTGGTGGGTGTTGCTGCTTCGGGCGTGTTGAACACGAGCAATTTTCCGCAAGTGTTGCTCTCGTGCGTGTTGCTGGCGGTGGTGGTGTATTTTGTGCGCCTGTTCACCAGCCCGCGCATTGATGCCCAGCATAAGCGCTATGTGGTGGCTTATATTCCGATGTTTATCGCGGTGAGCCTGTTTGTGGCGCTGTTTATGCAGTTTTACATGGCGGTAACGGTGTATTTTGAAGAAACGGTTAATCGCAATTTCTTGGGCTTTACCGTGCCCGTGTCGTGGAAAGATTCGCTGGAAAGCGTGTGGGTGATTTTGCTCTCGGGCGTGTTTGCTGCGCTGTGGACAAAAATGGGCAAACGCCAGCCCAAAACGCCGCTGAAATTCGCCCTGTCGCTGATGGTTACGGGCGTAACCTTTCTCTGCTTTGTGCCGTTTGTGGCATCGGGCAAGCCGATGTCTATGCTGGTGTTTGCGCTGTTGTTGATTATCTTTGTGGTGGGCGAATTGCTGCTCTCGCCGATTGCTACATCGTTCGCCACCAAAATCGCCCGGCCTGTGTTTAAAACGCAAATGGTGGCGCTGAATTTCTTGGCGTTTTCCATCGGCTTCACGCTGGGCGGGCTGCTGTTCAAAAACTTTTATGACGCCAAACAAGCCGCTGATTTTTATCAACTGCTGTTCTACATCGGCATAGTGGCGGGCGGTTTGATGCTGATTTGCGCGCCCGTGTTGAATAAAGTATTGAAAGATGTGGATTGATTAAGCCATAAAAGGCAGCCTGAAAGAGTGTTTTCAGGCTGCCTTTGGATAATCTCCCAAGCAAACAAAAACACGCTTTGCCTAGCTCAAAGCGTGTTTTTCCATTTTAGCTTCGCAACTCCGCTTCGCTACGCAGGCTGCCTCAAACCTTATGCTTACTCGGCAGCTTAATATGCGGCTTCACTTTCGCCGCCGTTGTTTCAACAGGCGCAGGTTCTGGCTCGGGCGCAGGCTCGGGTTGAATCAAGCCCAGCTCAATTTGCTGCTCTTTGCTCAGCAAACTGCTCCAATCACCGTTTTTGTACCATTCGGGGCCATCCAGCTCAATCGGATGCTGAATGCGCTCGCAGCCATTGCCGCACAGCAAATCATCATCCTTGCAATATTTATCGCAGCCCCAGCAAATCCGCTCGGGATGTTTGGGGAAGATTGGAAATTTTTTAGCCATTTTTGAGTTCCTCTTGATTATTGTTTTGCTGATAAAAAAGCAGCCTGAAAGCAAGTTTACGCGCTTTGGCGAAGCCAAAACTACGGCGCCAGCCGCATTTTCGTCCACGCCGCGCCATCCAACACATAACACACGCGGTCATGCAAACGACTTGGCCGCCCCTGCCAAAATTCCACGCGTTCAGGCTGCACCACATAGCCCCCCCAATGCGGCGGACGCGGCACCTGCAACGGATGCTTCGCCCCAAACATCGCCGCGCGCGCCAGAAGCACCGCCTTGCTGGCAATCGGCTGGCTTTGCTCGCTCGCCCAAGCCCCCACGCGGCTGGTGTAAGGGCGGCTGGCGAAATACGCATCCGATTCGCTTTCAGGCAGCCTGAAAACCCGCCCTTCAACGCGCACCTGCCGCTCCAACTCCGCCCAAAAAAACGTGAGCGCCGCGAATGGATTGTGTGCCAACGCCTGCCCCTTGCGGCTAGTGTAATTGCTAAAAAAAACAAAGCCCTGCGGGTTCACTTCTTTCAGCAGCACCACGCGGCTAGTTGGGCGATTATCCGCGCCCACCGTGGCAACATTCATCGCAGTTGGCTCGTTCACCTGCGCCTCCATCGCTTCGCGTAACCACACTTCAAACTGCTCAATGGGGTTCGCCAAACATTGCGTTTCCGATAATTCCTGCTGGCTGTAATCCAGCCGAATCGCGTGCAAATCCATGAGCAACCCCAAACATTCGTGGAAAACTCCGAATTATATGCCTATGCAAAACGAAGGGCAAAACGAAGGAAAAATCGCTACAAGGTGAGAATGAATATCATTTAATAGTTAAAATCTTAAGTTTGCGATAAATGCTTAATTTTTTGCTATAATCTTGCCCATTCATTTCCAATAAAAAACCACGCCATGAAACTCACCGTTATTGGGCTAAACCATCACACCGCCCCCCTAGCCATCCGCGAACAACTCGCCTTTGCAGCCGCCGCGCTGCCCGAAGCCGTGCGCGATTTGAGCGTGAACGCCGCTGCCGAAGCCGTTATCCTGTCCACGTGCAACCGCACCGAGCTGTATTGCGTGGGCGAAGCCGATATGATTATCAACTGGCTGGCGAACTACCAAGGCGTGAACGCCGATGACATCCGCCCCTATCTTTACACGCTCGGATGCAGCGAAACCATCCGCCATGCCTTCCGCGTTGCCTGCGGGTTGGACAGCATGGTGCTGGGCGAAGCGCAAATTTTGGGGCAAATGAAAGAAGCCGTGCGCATCGCACGGGAGCAAGGCAGCATCAGCACATGGCTCAATGCTCTGTTCCAACGCACGTTTCAGGCTGCCAAAGAAGTGCGCAGTTTGAGCGGCGTGGGCGATAACGTGGTTTCTATGGCCAGCGCAGCGGTGCGCATGGCAGAGCAAAGCGTGGGCGACATCAGCAGCCTGAATGTGCTGTTTGTGGGCGCGGGCGAAATGAACGAAAACGTGGCAACCTATTTTGCCGCCAAACAACCGCGCAGCCTGATGATTGCCAACCGCACGCTTACCCGCGCCGTAAACCTATGCAGCAAGCTGGGCAACGGTGCGCAAGCCTGCAAACTGGAAGCCATACCCGAAATCTTGCACCGCTACGACATCATCATCTCTTGCACAGGCAGCGAATTGCCCGTGATTACGCGCGAGATGATGGCGCACGCCACCGCGCAACGCACAGGCAGCCTGAAAGCCGACCGCCAATTTATGCTGGATTTAGCCGTGCCGCGCGATATTGAAGCCGAAGTGGCGCAGTTGCCAACCATCGCGCTGTTTACCGTGGACGACATGGCAGAGCGCGTGGCGCACGGCAAAGAAGCCCGCGCCGCCGCCGCCGCCCAAGCCGAAGCGATGGTGCAAGCCAAGGTGAACGAATTTGTGGCATGGCAGCAAAGCCGCCAACGCGTGCCGCTGATTTGCGCCCTGCGCGATGAAGGCGAACGCGCGCGCCAACAAGTGTTGAGCCACGCCATGCGCCAGCTTGCCAAAGGCACGCCGCCCGAAGAAGTGCTGGAACGGCTGTCGGTGCAGCTTACCAACAAGCTGCTGCATTCGCCCACCCGCGCGTTAAACAAAGCTGATTCGCACGATGTGCATGTGGTCAATGCGCTGGCGCAGATTTATCACTTGCCGCATTGATGGATACTCAAATAAGTTTTCAGGCTGCCTAATGGGATACGTTAGGCAGCCTGAAAATTTGTTGCGAGTAGGGATTTGATGATTTTCAGCCTGAGACCTTTGCAAAAAAGCCTTTCCTTCGACAGCCGAAACCCACACACAGGTTTTCGGCTGTTTTCGCCCCCAATCACTCCTAATTCTACCCAAATACC
>CAUQQW010000122.1:0-4399 GCA_963520365.1 uncultured Kingella sp. | reverse complement strand
AGTTATCTTCATTTTTGCAGTCTAACATGACTGCTTATCTAGTACAGCCCCAAAAGTAAAGACGTTTGGTGTTCTGTCAAACATTTTTTTGTTGAACAGATTAGTTTTCAGGCTGCCTAATTCCATCACAAACGTTTAATGCTACTGCCCACTCCCCTACGTCCAGCCGAACGGAGCGTCCTTTTTTCGGGAAAAAGCGTGCGCTTGTCCGACGGCGCGCAAAGCGCGGCTAGTTCGCACGCGCCGAAAAAAGGATGCACAGTGAGGGAAGTCTGCGAAGCAGACCTGCACGTCGGGGTCGCCTTTCTTTGCTTACTTTCTTTGGCGAAGCAAAGAAAGTAAGTCGCCCGCGCCGCGATAAGGCGCAAAGGTTAATTCATCAGAAATATCAACCGAAGCACCAACAGCGCTCCATCAGCTTTATTGAACTCCTTTTCAGGCTGCTTATTGTTCGCATACAAAGACAGCCTGAAACCCAATCTATCCAGCAAAAAACCGCTTGGCATAACGCCAACCGATTTTTGTTTTTCAGGCTGCCTTTGCAATGCCCAAAGGCAGCCTGAAATGCTTGCGCTACGGCAATGGAAAGAGTGGGTATGGCGGCGATACGCCATGTTCTGTTTCAGGCTGCGCACATGGTTGAAGCAGCCCGAAACCCCATTACCCCCAAAAAAACCGTTTGGCACACCACCAAACGGTTTTGTTTTCAGGCTGCATCAGCCCACCTGCGCCAACACCGTTGCCACAATCTCATCTTCATCATCCAGCAGCGTCAGCAAATCCAAATCTTCCGCGCGGATTAAGCCACGCGCTGCCAACTGAGCGTTCAGCCAATCCAGCAAGCCCTGCCAAAAGGCGCGTCCCACCAAAATAATCGGCTTGGCGGGCACTTTGCGCGTTTGCACCTGCGCCAGCGTGTCAAACAATTCATCCAGCGTGCCCAAGCCGCCTGCAAATACGATAAACGCTTGCGAATAGCGCACAAACGCTGATTTGCGCGACGCAAAATATTGAAATTGCAGCGATAAATCTTGATACGGATTGGCGTGCTGCTCGTGTGGCAGCGCGATATTCAGCCCCACCGCCGCGCTTTTGCCCGCGTGCGCGCCCTTGTTTGCCGCTTCCATAATGCTCGGGCCGCCGCCTGATAATACGGCAAAGCCCGCATCCGACAGCCGCCGCGCCACGCGCTCCGCCAGCGCGTATTCGGGCGCAGTTTGCGGCAGGCGCGCGCTGCCAAAAATGCTGATGGCGGGGCAAACATCGGGCAAACGGGCATCGGCAATTTGCCATTCTTGGGCGATTTGGGGCAAAGGGCTGGTCATAATCTTGTGCATAAAAAAAGGCGCATTGTAGCGCGTTTTGGCTTTTCAGGCTGCCTGACTGCTGCGGATTAGGCAGCCTGAAAACGCTCTACCGCCCATACATATCCGCAATCCATTTCACCTGCTCTTCGGTAAACGCCTGCTCGCCCAGCTTGGCAGCCACGGCAAATTCGCCGCTCAACCCCTGCTGCGCCCGCGCCTGCTGCCAGCCTTGCAGGCGTTGCTCGGCGGTTAAATCGTGTTTGATTTGGTGGATGGTTTGCGCGGCTTTTTGGCTTGGGGATGACATTTTGGGTACTCCGTTTTGGGATTAAAGGGCGTTTCAGGCTGCCTAAACCGTTTTCAGGCTGCCTTACAGCTCCAATTTTTGCGCCAACACCGCTTTTACCCCCGCCCATTCTTCGCGCAGCATGCTGTATGCCACCGTATCGCGCAGCGTGCCGTCTTTGCGGATTTTGTGGCAGCGCAACACGCCGTCTTTTTTTGCGCCCAAGCGTTCAATCGCCGCCTGCGAGCGCGTGTTCAGGCTGTCGGTTTCCCAGCACACCACGCGGCAGCCCAGCGTGTCAAAGGCGTGCGACAGCAGCAGATATTTGCAAGTGGTGTTGATGCGCGTGCGCCATGCCGATTGGCGATACCAAGTGTAGCCAATGTACACGCGGCGGATGTCGGCATCGGGCTGGTAAAACGCGGTTGTGCCCACGATTTCGCCTGTGGTTTCGTCCACCACGGCAAACGCCATGCGCGTGTTTAAGGCAGCCTGAATATAGTGCGCCACATTCTCGGGCGCGGGCGCAGTAGTAACCAACATTTTCCAAAGCTCGCCATCTTGCACGGCTTGGCGCAAGCCCGCTTCGTGTTGCCGCGTAAGCGGTTCTAGGCGAACTTGGTTGGCGGATAGCGTAACGGGGGCGAGGAATTTTTGCATAAACGTAAGCGTTTCCAGCGGCGCAGGGTTGAGGGCGGTTAGCTCGCTTGGGCGAAAAGGATTTTGCATGATTGCTCCTTATGTTGATGTGTCGTTTCTGTTGTTTTATCGATTTTCAGGCTGCCTTATTGTTAAGCTGTGTTAGCCAAATGGCAAACCGATTAAGCGTTTTCAGGCTGCCTATCCCCTAACCATACCACTTTCCCCTTGATTTCACATTATAAATTTGTGTTTGTTCCCCCGTAAAAAAACGTAAAACCGCGCCACGAAATTAAATTACGTCGTCATAATGCCCCGCAGCGCAACTTCGGTTGTGCTGTTTTTTTAATACATACAGGAGTTTATATTATGAAAAAATCTGCCTTGTTTGCCGTGTTGGCCGCCATCTCGCTTTCTGCTTGTTCCTCTTTTGGCTCAAAAGACAAAGCTGCTGAAAGCAACGCCCCCGAGGTAACCGCTCCCGCAGCAGAAACTCCTGCGGCACAATAATCGCTTCACGCAAACGCCGCACGCAGCCTGAAAACCAATCCACGGTTTTCAGGCTGCTTTTGTTATAATCTCGCCCTTTTCAACACAGCAAAATCAAACATCATGCTCAACAAATACGCCCCCTCCGACATCGAAGCCAAACACTATCAACACTGGGAACAACAAGGCTATTTCGCCGCCGATTTCTCCAAACCCGAAAGTTTCTCCATCCAACTGCCGCCGCCCAACGTAACCGGCACGCTGCACATGGGCCACGCCTTCAACCAAACCATTATGGACGGCCTGGCGCGCTATTACCGCATGAAAGGGCGCAACACCTGCTGGATTCCCGGCACCGACCACGCCGGCATCGCCACGCAGATTGTGGTGGAACGCCAGCTTGCCGCGCAAGGCATCAGCCGCCACGATTTAGGGCGCGAAAAATTCTTAGAAAAAGTGTGGCAATGGAAAGAGCAATCGGGCGGCACGATTACGCAGCAAATGCGCCGCGTGGGCTGCTCCGCCGATTGGTCGCGCGAATATTTCACCATGGACGACACCCGCGCCGAAGCCGTAACCGAAGTGTTTGTGAAACTCTACGAGCAAGGGCTGATTTATCGCGGCAAACGCTTGGTGAACTGGGATCCCGTGCTGGGCACGGCGGTGTCGGATTTGGAAGTGGAAAATGTGGAAGAACAAGGTTTTATGTATTACGTCCGCTATCCGTTCGTGGCAGGTCAAGGCTTAGACGGCGAATTTATGCACATCGCCACCACGCGCCCTGAAACCATTTTGGCGGACGGCGCATTGGCCGTTGCCCCCAATGACGAGCGTTACGCGCATTTGGTCGGCAAAAAAGTCCACGTTCCCATGACCGACCGCGTTATTCCGATTATTGAAGACGAATATGTGGACAAAGCATTTGGTTCAGGCTGCGTCAAAATTACACCCGCACACGATTTCAACGACTATCAAGTCGGGCAGCGGCATGAAATGGAAGTTATCAACCTGTTTACGCCGCAAGCCGTGATGAACGACAACGCACCGCCTGCCTATCGCGGTTTAGACCGTTTTGTTGCCCGCGACAAAATCATTGAAGACTTAAAATCAGCAGGTTTGTTGGAAAAAATTGAACCCCACACCCTAATGCGCCCACGTGGTGACCGCACAGGTACAGTAATTGAACCGTATTTGACCGACCAATGGTTTGTCGCCATGAACGCCACCCCCAACGGCGGCGAACCCGAATCCGAATTCAAAGGCATGAGCTTGGCGCAAAAAGCCAAACACGCCGTGGACAGCGGGCAGGTGCGCTTTATCCCCGAAAACTGGATCAACACCTACAACCAATGGATGAACAACATCCAAGACTGGTGCATCTCGCGCCAGCTTTGGTGGGGGCACCAAATCCCCGCGTGGTATGACGAGCAGGGCAAAATTTATGTCGCCCGCAGCGAAGCCGAAGCCCAAGCGCAAGCAGGCAGCCTGAAAATCACCCGCGACAACGACGTGCTAGACACATGGTTCTCCTCCGCCCTCGTCCCCTTCTCCACCCTAGGCTGGAAAAACGGCGAGCCCGACACCGCCGCCATGAAAGCGTTTATCCCGTCCAGCGTTCTGGTAACCGGCTACGAAATCATCTTCTTCTGGGTCGCCCGCATGATTATGATGACCACCC
>CAUQQW010000121.1:0-4490 GCA_963520365.1 uncultured Kingella sp. | reverse complement strand
ATATCGTTGGCCAAAGCCTTAGCGTAGGATTTCGCCCTCTCCCGCAAACGACCCCTTTTTCAGCTTCGCGGCGCGATTATTTTTTCATCGCCAACACCACCGCCGAAGCCTTAAACAACGCTGTAGCCGTTTGCCCTTCTTGCAAATGCAGGGCTTGCGCGCTGTGCAGCGTAACGCCTGCGTTCACGGTTAAGCCATCGGCATCCAATTCCACCACCGCGTTCACCGTGCCTTGGTTGATTTTGCGGATGGTGCCGCGCAGTTGGTTGCGCGCCGAAAAGGCGTAGCCGTCTGTGTCGGTTGCCAGCAGTACGCTGCCTGCTTTCACCAAAGCCAGCACACTTTGCCAACTGCCAAGCCCAGATTGTCCACGCTCTCGCAAGTAATCGCCGCGGCGATTTCTTTGCCGCCTGCCAATTCAATGATGATTTCGCTGTTTACCACGCCGTTTTTAATGCTTTTGATGGTGCCTTCAAATTGGTTACGCGCACTCGTTTGCATGATGATGTCCTTTGTGTGTGGTTGGAAAAAGCGCGCATGGTAGTACAAGGCGAAGACAGCCTGAAAGCCATCTGCGCGGTTTTCAGGCTGCCTTGGTGGTTGGCAAAGGCTGCATTGTTTACAGCTTATTCAGTCGCAGCCACGCTTCAATATCTTGCGGCGACATTCCCCCTTTTTCTTCCTTATCCGGCTTGTTGATTTGCTGGCCGCCGCTGTATTTTGCCAACACGGGCGTGCCCAGCAAGCCATATTGCTGCTTAAACGCCGCCCAAGCTGCCTTGTCTTGCTGCAAAAAATGCACGTTTACAAAATAGAGCTTGCCGCCAAGCCGATGCTTTTGAATATAGCGCTTGAAAATCGGCTCAAACGCGCTGCAATCGCTGCAACTGGGGCGGCCGATGTAGGCATAAAACGTATCGCCGCGCGCCACTTTGGCTTTGAAACTTTCCACCGTTAAGCTATCCAGCAGAAAATACATATCGGTGTATTGCTTTTCCAGCTCGGCGCTGTGCTGGGCGGAGAGCTTAATCGCCAAATCTTTTTCGGCAAGCTGGGCGTTAAGCTGTTGAATTTGCGATTTATGGGGCTGCGCGCAAGCGGTTAAAAACAGCGCGAACGCGGCGGCGCAAAAAGCGGATTTTTTCATGGCAAACTCCTTTGGGCTGTGGGAACAGCAAAATTATACGCGCTTAGGCAGCCTGAAAACGGGCAATGCGGTTGGCGCAATAAAAAGCACGTTTGGCGGTCGGCAAAACGTGTTTTTGGTTTTCAGGCTGCCTGAGTTTGGTGGGCGGGTAGTTGCGCCAGAATGGTGCTGCTGGCTTTGATGCTGTCGCCAATGGCAACGGCGGGTGTGCTATCGGGCGGCAAATACATATCAATGCGCCCGCCAAAACGCGCAAAACCAATGCGTTCGCCGCGCACAAGGCTGCCTGTTTGCGCATAGCAAGCGCCGTTGTTTTGAATCAGGGTAACGGCTTGCTGCTGGCTGGTTTGCAATTGCAAGATATGGCGCTTGCCGCTTGGCTGCACTTGCACGCTGCCGCGAATCGGGCTGCGGATGGCGTAGGCACGGAAAAACGGCGTGCGGATGCTGATTTTGAGCGCGTTTTGCTCGGTGTGTGGATTGTACGCGTTTTCCACCAAAATCACGCGCCCATCGGCGGGCGAAAGCAGCGCGTTGGCATCCATCGGGATATTGCGCACGCGGTCGCGGAACAGATGCGCACTCGCCAGCGTGGCAAGCAGCAGCCACAGCGCGAGTTTGGGGCTGTTGGTGGCGTAGAAATAGGCAAACAGCGTGAGCGCGGCAAGCGTGGCGATGATGCGCCAGCCCTCGCGGGCAACAAGGGGATGGGGGTAGAAACGGTTCATTTTCAGGCTGCCTTTATTTGTTTGATGGGAAAGGGGATTTTAGGTTGCTTGCAGGGCGGTGTAAATGGTTTCAGGCTGCCGTGGGGCAGCCTGAAAATGGGGGCTTGAGTTTATTTGTCATACAAATAAAGAGTTTGTTGAAAAATGGTATCGGGATATTCAGTTACTGAGATAGGATAAAAATTAGATTGAATTAAGTTAAATATAACTGTAGAGCAAGGGTGCTGATATTCATTCTGCTGACCATGAGAAATTGGGCAAATAATATCTCTTCCACTTAATGCTTTAATTTTTGGTATGGAAAAACCACTTTTACCACCATGATGTGGAACCTGTATAACCCCTATACCTTTAACAAAATCCCCTAAATATTTTTCTACATTTTTTGCTGATAAACCAAGGTCTCCCGTATACAATATGCCGCTCCAGCGAGTTTTTCTATGTGTATAATTGTTATTATGCCATGTATTGCAGAAATAGCATCTTAATAAATAGTATCTATTATTATATTTAGGGTTTGAATTTATATAACAACTTAATTCAGCATCTATTAAATTATGTGGATGTAAAATCCCGGCATAGATAATCAAAGAATTGTTATTCATGCTTCCTTCTAATTCATTATATGCATCTTTTATTTTTTGAATTTCTTCATCATTTAGCTCAATATTTTTTAAATCTGCTTCTGTTGCTCCTAGATATTTAAGAAAGGCATTTCTTCTTTTATCAATTTTTTCTTTAGGATAAAAATGGTAAGGAATATACCCATACTTAATTTTAGTTGATAAGTGAATTGTGCTGTGTTTTTCTAAAACGATAGGATGCCCACTATTTATTTCTTTTGACGAGTTTATTTCTTCAGGTAATTCTTTACTGGGAGTATTATTTTCTTCTTCAGGCGCAGGTTTTACTTTAATAATAATACTATCTATAAAAATTTCTTCAGGATTTTTAATTAAAATTTTAAAGAGCTCGTATTCATTTGGTGATAAGATAAATTTATATATAGTCGTTAAGAAATCTATTTCATTATTATCTAATAATGGCATCACAACTTTATTTATTTCCTTAACGCAGCTTTTTAACTCATGAATTAGATTTATGTGATCTTCATCAAAATGAGAAATAAATAATATATCAATATTGCTATCTTTGAGTTTTTCTATTTCCGATTTAATTTTGGGATGCGTTTTTTTGCAGGTATCAGACCCACAATCGTAAACTATATTGGCAATGTTGTTGTCATTTAAATAAAATCTTTCACTATAAAATGCCCCCTGTCCAACAGGATGGAAAGTTCTAACTAATTTCAGCATATTTTGCTTCATCATAAAGTTAGTCATTAAATTAATCTTTAAAATCTAAATTAGAATTGGGCAGCCTGAAAACCACTCCACCATTTTCAGGCTGCCTCTCTCAACTACGCTCTAAATCAACCCAACTTCCCCAACGCCGCCTTAACTTTCCCCATCTTATCCTCCAACTCCGCCAATTCCGCCTTATCTTTCTCCACCAAATGCGCGGGCGCTTTGTCCACATAGCCCGCTTTGCCCAACTTGGCATTCAGCTTATCCAATGCCTTTTGCAGTTTCTCAGCTTCTTTGGTAAGCCGTGCGGTTTCGGCGGCTTTGTCCACTTCCACCTTCAGCATCATGCGCGCGCCGTTGCACACGGCAATGGGGGCATCTTCGCTTTCAGGCAGCGTGGCAACTTGTTGCACTTCGCTTAATTTTGCCAGCGCGGGCAGGTAGGCAGCCAGTTCGCTCAGGTCGTCTGCGCTTTCTATAAACAGCGGGGCTTTCATGCTCGGTTGCACGCCCATTTCGCCGCGCAGGTTGCGCACTGCGCCAATCAAATCTTGCAATGCCGTCATTTTGTTGAATGCGCTGGATTCTACTAGGCTTAAATCGGCTTCGGGGAAGCGGGCGAGCATGATGCTGTCGGCAGTTTTTTTGTCGCATAGGGGGGCGATGGTTTGCCACAGCTCTTCGGTGATAAACGGGATAATGGGGTGCAGCAGGCGCAGGCTGGCTTCCAGTACGCGCAGCAGGGTGCGGCGGGTGGCGCGTTGGCGACTGGCGCAGCCTGTTTGCAGTTGCACTTTGGCAAGTTCCAAATACCAGTCGCAAAAATCGTTCCACACAAAGCTGTATAACAATTCGGCTGCTAAATCAAAGCGGTAGGTTTCGTAGGCGGTGGCGGCTTCGGCTTCCACTTGTTGTAATCGCCCGATTATCCATTGGTCGGGGAAGGAGTAGGCGCGGGGTTCGTGTTCGGTTGCGCCGATGCCGCAGTCTTGGTTTTCGGTGTTCATCAACACGAAATTGGTGGCGTTCCAAATTTTGTTGCAGAAATTGCGGTAGCCTTCGGCACGCTTAAAATCAAAATTCACGCTGCGCCCTAGGCTGGCGTAGCTTGCCATGGTGAAGCGGAGCGCGTCTGCGCCCATGGCGGGGATGCCTTCGGGGAACAGTTTTTCGGTGGCTTTTTTCACGGCGGGGGCGGTTTCGGGTTTGCGCAGGCCGGTGGTACGTTTCACCAGCAGCTTGTCCAAGTCGATGCCGTCAATCAAATCCACAGGGTCGATGACGTTGCCTTCGGATTTGGACATTTTT
>CAUQQW010000120.1:0-4699 GCA_963520365.1 uncultured Kingella sp. | reverse complement strand
CGGGCGTTACGGAAAATTGCGTCGGGACACTCTTGCTTGTTGGAAATGTTATTGGATGTTTCTTATTTTGTTTAACTATAACTCGTTTACAAGATTACGCCACTTGCGTCTCAAACCCCGCATCGTCCACCGCCTCCGCCAGCGCAGCAGGGTTGGTTTGCGCCGCATCGTATTCCACCACCGCTTTTGCCCCCGCCAAATCCACCTCGGCACGGCTCACGCCCGCTATGCCCGTTAATACACGAGTTACGCTGTTCACACAGCCGCCGCAAGTCATGCCTTGAATGTTTAAAGTAGTCGTTGCCATGATTTATCCTTTCAAAGAGGGTTGGAAAGTGCGCAATATAATGGTTTACCCCGTGGCAAGGTCAAGGGCAGCCTGAAAAAGATAATTTCAGGCTGCCTTTATCGCGTATGGATGATTTAAACCACTTCGCCAGCGTCTTGCTGCGCAACATCCATAATCGCAGGGTGGGCAACTGGTTTGCTTAGCTTGTTTTGCGATGGATGGCGCGGGCGCGATGGTTGGTCAGCCTGAAAATGGTTTTCGCGTGGGGTGCAGGGGAAGGCGGCGAAACGCCTGCTCGGGCAAAAGATGGGTTATGTTGAAGGCAGCCTGAAAACCAAAATGGCACGGTGTAGGGTGTCCACGTTGCATCTAATAAGGCAGCCTGAAACGATGAATAACCCGTTTCAGGCTGCCTTGATTGCGTGTGGATTATTTAAACCACTTCGCCAGCGTTTGACTGCGCGATACCAGCAAAAAATCCAGCAGATAGATGGCAACAATGGCGGCAAGCGCGGTGGGGAATATGGCGGCAATCACCAGTAAGGGAATCGCCATCGTCCACCAAACGGGCTGCTTGGGCGGCGGCGCAAGGGCGAATACTTTGCTGGGGCGGCGTTTCCACCACATCACAAAGCCGCTGATGCACATCCCCATCACGGCAAGGCAGAAAATAATGTTGGCAATCACGCTCCATAGCCCAACTGTACCCATGTGCAGCGCAATGCTCACCGCCATAAATTTGCCAAAGACGTTGTAATCGTCGTAGCGGATGTCGGCGAGAATTTTGCCGCTGTATTGGTCAATGTGCATGGTGCGGTCAATAAATGGGCTGTTGGCATCGTAGCTCATGGAATCTTGGGTGAGCGTCCACACGCCTGTTTTGCCTTTGGGGAAATTGAGCTGATAGCGCCCTGCAAAGCCGCTTTCGCGCGCGAATCTGTCCACGGTTTCCAACGTCATCGGTTCGCTGGGGTTGATGCCGTTGTCACCCAATGTGGTGCCCGATTGCGGCATGGGCGTGAGCTCCAATATCCACGGCACTTCTTTGGTTTTGCCGTCGTTGAGCGCATCGCCGTGGGTGATTACCGATTCGGGTGTGGGTTCAATGCCCCATTTGCCTGCGGGAAATTGGCTCCATGCTTGCACCATTTTGCCGCCCCAAATGCCTGCCCATGCCATGCCCGATAGGCAAAACAGCAGCAAAATCAGGCTAATCCATGCGCCCACTGCGCCGTGCACACTGCGCCATGCGCTGCGCCCGCTGCCCAATTTGGGGAAAAAGACGTTTTTCAGGCTGCCTTGTTTGCTTATCCACAAATAATAGCCAGTGATAATCAGCAAGATGGTAAGCGCGGCGGCGGTTTCCAGCAGAAAATCGCCTGTTTTACCGATAAGGATGTCGCTGTGGATTTCGTCCATCAGGTGATACCAGTCGCTGTTGCGCGGATAGATTTTCATCACTTGGGCGGTGTAGGGGTCTATGGCAACCATGGTGGCGGTTTTGCCTTCGTTTACGCGAAACACGGCAACCATATCGGCTTGGCGCGGCGCGATGTATTGCACCACGCTGGCGCTATCGGGGTTAATCGCTTGGCGCGCGGCTTCGGCTTGCTCGGATAGCGGTTTCACAACGGCTTGCGGGGTAACGTGCATGCGCTCGCCATCGCGCCCTGTGATGTTGGCAAACAGCAGCATGGCAAGCCCTGTGGCGGCAAGTAGCATCAAAAAGGGCGCGGTAAACAAGCCTGCATAAAAATGCCAACGCCACACGGTAAGATAATGGCGGTTGGCAGGTGGTTTTTGGGGTGTGGTCATGGTGGTTCCTTGTTGATTGGCGGCAGCCTGAAAACGCGATGCGCTGGGTTGGCAGCCGTTTAGGGATGGGCGTTGTTGCCCTGTGTTAAGAATCGTAAGCGGCTATCTTATCGGCAAGGATGGGGTTTTGGCGATACGCCGAAATGCGGTTTGGGTAGTACGCCAAAATGGGTTTTAGGCTAGTACGCCGAAAGTAGGCAGCCTGAATCTGAATGGCGAAGGGCGGTTGTGGTGTTCAAGGCAATTTAGTACGCAAAAAAACCCGTTTGGCGTGATAGCAAACGGGTTTTGGGTTTTCAGGCTGCCTTTGGGGGGCTTTGTAAACAACATTAAAGGCAACCTGAAAATGCAAACGCGTGTTCAAACGGCATCTGCTCCCGAAAACTGCCCAATGGCAAACAGCGCGAAGGCACGGATGTTTTCATTGCAGACGGCGGCTAGGGCGTGGTGGTTTCGGGCGACATCAAAGGCAGCCTGAAAATAGGAAATAGGCTTTTCAGGCTGCCTATTCTTCGTTTAACCAGTTGGTAAAGCCGTTTGCCAGCAGTTTGCTTGCTACTGCTTGCGTGTTGATGTTGGCATGGCAGAAACGGCAAAACACAGTTTTGGCTTTGCCGAAGCCTGTGAACTCGCTTTCAGACGGTTTTTGGGTTCGGAAGCTATTTTATGCAGGCTACGCTTGCTCAATCGCTCGGCGTGGCGGCATCTACCCAAATGCGGGGCAGCGCGCTGTCGTGCATTTCCAGCACAAAGCCTTGGATTTCGTTGGGATAGCGGCGGGCGGCTTCGGCAAGGATGTGGCGGTAAACGTGCTGGCTGAACACGTTGTCTTCTTCGTTTTCTGCGGCGAAGCCGACGGTCTGCCATTCTTTACCGTTGGAAATAATCTGCCAACTGCCAAATTGTAGGGCGATTTCGCCGCGCTCTTTGCCTTCTTGCAGATGCCAGTCGGCTTCGCTCCACTCATACACGCCTTCCAGCTCGCGCGCGCCAGGGGCTTCGTCGTAAGCCTCGTTTTCATAAGCGTCGGCATAGTCCCAAACTTCGCCGCCAGTTGCGTATTCCAGCAACAACTGCGGGTCATCCACCGCCGCCCCCGCACCAAATTCAAACGACGCGCCTTCTTCAAAGCCGTGTACAAACAGCCAGCCGAAAGAACGGGCTGTGTTGTGTGCGTGGTTGCTGGCACGGATGCGGAAAATCAGGTGTTCAATAATGGCTTCGCGGTTGACGGGGTTCAGGAGCGTGGTTGTTTGCATGGAGGGAGTCCTTTCTGGGTTTTCAGGCTGCCTTTTGGGTTTTCGGACGGCATCAAAGGTAGCCTGAAAATCGGGAAACGCAGCTTTCAGGCTGCCTATTTTGCCTGCGCTTCTTGGGCGCGTTTTTGCCAGTATTCGGCTTTGGCTTCGCGTTCGTCTTCGGGCAGGTCGGGCAAGCCGTAGGCGGCAAATTGGTAATACTCGGCAAGGCGCTTGGCAGCTTTGCGGCTGCCTTGCTCGGCTTGGGCAGTTACGGCGGCAAGGTCTTGCGGCGAAAGGTCAAAATACTGCGGCGTGGCGGTGGGGGCGTCGGGTTGGTAGTTTTTTGCCAGCTCGGCTAGGTGCGGCGGCAGGGTTTCGCCCGCCTGCGCGGCTTGGTAGGCAAGATAAGCGGCTTGGTATTTGTAGTAACCGTCGTATTGCTGTTGAGCCTGTCGCAGCAGGGTTTTGCCGTTGGGCTGTTCGGTTTGGTCGGGGGCTTGGCTGGGGCTGGCGGTCATGGCGGGCGGCTCGTGGATGTTTGGATTGGAATCGGTGCAGGCGGCGAGCAGGATAAGGGCTGTGATTAGGGGGCGCATGGGGTTTCCTTTCGAGCGGGGCGGGCTTGATGCCGTCTGAAAAGGCAGCCTGAAAATAGGCAAATGCAGCTTTCAGGCTGCCTGAGACTGTTTGCCAATACGCTTATTCGTCCGCCAAATCACGGCACAGCTGCACCGCTTCGTCCAGCCGCTCGACGCCGTAGATTTGCAGCTTGGGGAACTCTTTGGCGTTGCGCGGCAAATTGGCTTTGGGAACGATGGCGCGTTTGAAGCCAAGTTTTTCCGCTTCTTTCAGCCGCTCCTGCCCGCGCGAGACGGGGCGCACTTCGCCGCTCAAACCAATCTCGCCGAACACCACCATTTTCTCGGGCAGCGGCTTGTTGCGAAAGCTGGACACCATCGCCAGTATCACCGCCAAGTCCGATGCGGGTTCGCCGATTTTCACGCCGCCGACGGCGTTGAGAAACACGTCTTGGTCAAAACAGGCGATGCCCGCGTGGCGGTTGAGCACGGCCAGCAGCATGGCAAGGCGGTTTTGCTCCAAGCCGACGCTGAGCCGCTTGGGCGTGAAGCCGTGGGCGTCGTCCACCAAGGCTTGGATTTCCACCAACAGCGGGCGGCTGCCTTCTTGTGTTACCAGCACGCACGAGCCTGCCACGTCGTCGCGCCAGCTTGCCAGAAAAATCGCCGATGGGTTGGACACGCCTTTCAAGCCCTGCTCGGTCATGGCGAACACGCCCAGCTCGTTTGCCGCGCCGAAGCGGTTTTTGATGGCGCGTATCATGCGGTAGTTGGAA
>CAUQQW010000119.1:0-4740 GCA_963520365.1 uncultured Kingella sp. | reverse complement strand
TACTTACGAGTAAAGCTCTCTGAAATAGCACCTTTTTTGTTACTTATGCCTAAAACTGAGTAAAGATGAAGAAACTGCCCTATTGCAGTTCTCAGGCAACCTGAAATGGCAAATGTTTAATGTAAAAGAATTGTTTGGCACAGCCACACGCGGCAAACGCCTAAAAAGTGATGACCGCATTTCAGGTAGCTTGCCATTTGTTACGGCTGGCGAAGCTGATACAGGCATTTCCGCCTTTATCGGCAACAAAGTGAATATATTTCCAGCTAACACGGTTACGATTGATATGTTCGGTTCAGCGAAATACCGCAATTATGAATACGGTGCAGACGACCACATTGCCGTTGTGCATACCGACAAAATCGCCAAACACTCGGTATTGTTCGCCACAACCGCTATGCACAAAGTCGCCAATGCAGGACAATTCAGCTATGCACGAAATTTCTACGCCAAAGATGCTGATGAACTAAACATTATGCTGCCTGAAAAAAACGGCACACCCGATTGGGAATTCATGGCATTGCTTGGACGTGCGGTTGAAAAACTTGTCATCGCCAATGTTGCCGCATACAGCAAGCGCGAATATGCCGCCTATCAACAAACCATTGATGCAGCCTGAAACAGTTACTCGCGTTTCCTACGGCTTGCTTGCAAGCCGTCCGCTTTTTTTGAATAAATGGATTTTCAGGCTGCCATTCTTTACCCACCCCCCACCCACGTTTACACAACCCCGCTATACACCGCCCGCGCAATCTCGTATAAAGCCGCCTTTTTTCAGCACAAGGAACAACACATGATTTCCAGCAAACACATCGCCAGCATCGCCCTTGCCGCCGCCCTGCTTTCAGGCTGAAACCTTTGCAAAACCTGTAATCGATGGAGCAGCGGCGGCTCGCCGACATTTTAAAAAAATCAGTAATGCTATGTTTAATAAGCAATTTGGCGACAAGCCGTCGCCGCTCCATTTTAGGTTTCAGGCTGTTGTTGGGGGTTTTGCAAAGGTTTCAGGCTGCGTGGTTGCCGATGGCGTAGGCAGCGCAGGCTTTCACGGGCATCACCCAGCAGACGAAATGCACCGCGAGCATTTTGATATGCACCGCGCAGGCGAAAACCGTATGCAAGAGCATCGCCAGCGCATGGAACACGGTCAAGCCCTAGAACACCGCATGCAACGCGACCGCGAACAAATAGGGCAACGCTCGCGCCAATTTGAGCGCAACGAACGCCGCGAGCAACGCTTTGGCTACGAAGAGCGCACTTCCGAGCGCGGCGGTTATTCGCGCATCAGCGTGCCTAGCCCTTGGCAAGATTGATGGTACATCTTTGTAAAAATTGGGATACAAACAACGCCTAAGCAACTTTTGTAAATTTTTGCTAAAATCGCGCCCGATTTCAGGCTGCCTTAAACGCTTTGAGGCAGCCTGAAAACGTTTTTATCAGCATAAAGGACAACCCATGTCATCCCCTTCCACCTGGACATCCAAACTCGGCTTCATCCTATCTGCCGCAGGTTCCGCCATTGGTTTAGGCGCAATCTGGAAATTCCCCTACACCGCAGGCACCAACGGCGGCGCGGTATTTTTTCTGATTTTTCTGTTGTTTACGCTGCTGGTGGGCTTGCCCGTGTTACTGGCAGAATTTTTTATCGGGCGCAAAACGGGCAAAAACCCTGTGAACGCGCTCAAAGAAATCGCGCCGCATCCCGCTTGGGCATGGATTGGGCGCATGGGCATGCTGGCGTGTTTCGTGCTGCTGTCGTTTTACAGCGTGGTGGGCGGCTGGGTGTTTGCCTACGTTTGGCACGCCATCAGCGGCGCGATTACGCCCAGCACCGATTTTGCCGCGCTGTTTGGCAGCACCATCAGCAATCCCGCCATGGTTTTGGGTTTTCAGGCTGCCTTTATGCTGGTAACCATTTGGGTGGTGCAAAACGGCGTATCCTCGGGCATTGAACGCGCCAATAAATACCTGATGCCCTTGTTATTTATCATGTTTTTGGCGCTTGCCGTGCGCTCGCTCACACTGCCCAACGCCATGGCAGGCGTAAAATTTCTACTGCAACCCGATTTCAACGCCGTAACGCCCAACACATGGCTCACCGCGCTGGGGCAAGCGTTTTTCGCGCTCAGCCTAGGCGTATCCACCATGATGACTTACGCTTCGTATTTGGATAACAAACAAGATTTGTTCCGCTCGGCAAACAGCATTATGTGGTTGAATATGCTGGTTTCTTTGCTGGCGGGCTTGGTGATTTTCCCCGCCGTGTTCGCGCTGGGCTTTAAGCCCGATGCCGGCCCCAGCTTGATTTTTATCGTGCTGCCCGCCGTGTTCCAAAAAATGCCGTTCGGCACG
Organism: uncultured Kingella sp.; assembly: GCA_963520365.1. GTDB lineage: Bacteria > Pseudomonadota > Gammaproteobacteria > Burkholderiales > Neisseriaceae > Kingella_B. The sequence goes on along the minus strand of CAUQQW010000119.1, from coordinate 2,388 downwards.
CTGCTGTTTGCCGTGTTTATGGTGCTGGTGGCGTTTGCCACACTCACGTCCGCGTTTTCCATGCTGGAAACCGCCATTGCTTATTTTGTGCAAAAGCAGCCGCATTGCCGCCGCCGTATTTCGTGGACAACGGGCGTAGCGATTTTTATCGTTGGCATCCCCTCCGCGCTGTCGTTTGGCGCGCTGGCAGAATTTAAAATCATCGGCAAAACGGTGTTTGATTTGTGGGATTATTTGATTACCTCGTGGATTATGCCGCTGAGCTCGCTGGCAGTTTGCGTGTTGGTGGGCTGGGTGTTGAAGCGCGAAACCGTGTTGCCGCACATGATGCTCGGCAGCGATTTATCGCCCACCATCGCCCGCATCTGGCAAGCCGCTGTACGCTATATCGCCCCGATTGCCATCTTGCTGGTGTTTGCCAATACATTGGGCTGGATTTAATAACCCATTTTCAGGCTGCCTTGGAGCAATGTTCAACAATAAAGACAGCCTAATCTCCCCCATCACAAAATCATCAAAAAAGCAGCCTGAAAACCCTTTCCCAGTTTTCAGGCTGCCCTATTTTGGTCAATCCATCACAAACGTTTAATGCTACCGCCCAGCCCCCTACGTCCAGCCGAACGCAGCATCCTTTTTTCGGAAACAAGCGTGCGTTGTCCGACGGCGCACGAAGTGCGACTAGTTCTAATAAGCTGTTGGCAACGAGCCATCGCCACTCCATCCCCTTTTCAGGCTGCCTATCCCATATAACCACCGATAGGCAGCCTGAAACCTTTGCACCCCCCTTCACAAAACATTACAATCCCCCATCCCAACCACCTTGCCCAACCAACCGCCGTGCAACAAACCGCCTTCGATTTCAACGACCCCGCCTATCCCCGCTTTGACAAACTACTCGGCACCGCCAACGCCGAGCTTATCTACATCCTGCAACAAGAGCACGACCAATTCCTCTACATCTGGGGCGAGCAAGGCTCAGGCAAAAGCCACATCCTGCAAGCATGGGTGGGGCAAGCCCTGCAAAACCGGCAAACCGCCGTATACATCGACGCAGGCACCACCCCGCTCACCGACAGCGCCGTGCAAGCCGATTTCGTCGCCATCGACCAAATAGAAAAACTCAACGATGCCGAGCAAGCCACCCTGTTCTACATCTTCAACCACTTTCGCAACAGCAAACGCGGGCATCTGCTGCTCTCCGCCGACACCCCGCCCAGCAAGCTGCAACTGCGCGAAGACTTGCGCACCCGCATGGCGTATTGCCTGGCTTACGAAGTCAAATCGCTCAGCGCCCAAGAAAAAATCAGCGCGCTCACCAACATGGCAAAAACCCGCCAGCTCAACATAGACCCCAGCATCTACCAATACCTGCTAGACCATTGGCGGCAAGATCTCGGCAGCCTGATTACCATGTTCAACGACCTTGCCAATTATTCCATCAGCCAAGGCAAACCCATCACCCTCCCCCTGCTGCGCCGCCTGCTCAAGCAACAGAAAACCAACCCATGAAAAATCTCGCCATCTTTGACCTAGACCACACCCTAATCAACACCGACAGCGACAACGCCTTCCCCAAATTCCTAATAGAACAAGGGCTGCTGGATGCCGACTACGCCGCCGCGCAAAACGAAAAATTCTATCAAGACTATCTTTCAGGCTGCCTAAACGTTGCCGATTTCGTCCGCTTTCAAATCACCCCCATCGCCCACCTTACCCCCGCTCAGCGCGATACCCTGCACCAAACCTTCCAAGCGCAATACATCGCCCCACACGCCAACCAAGCGGCCAAAGATTTGGTGAACCAACACCGCCGTGCAGGCGACGAACTGCTCGTTATCTCATCCACCAACGAATACATCATCGCCCCCATCTGCCAGCAAATTTTCGGCATCCACAACATCATTGGCACCCAGCTAGAAACCACCGCCAACGGCTTGTTTACGGGCAACATCATCGGCACGCCCAGCCTGCAAGCAGGCAAAATCACCCGCTTAAACCAATGGCTCGCCGCACGGGGCGAAACGCTCGCCAGCTACGGCAAAACCTATTTTTATAGCGATTCGCAAAACGACTTGCCGCTGCTGAATATGGTGGACGAGCCTGTTGCCGTGAACCCCGATGCAACCCTGCTGGCGCACGCCCAAGCGCATGGCTGGGCGGTGCTGGATTTTAGTGCGGCAGCCTGAAAACGAATTGGTGACCTGTTGCCAACAAGCCAAACTGCTTGTTCCGCCCTGCTCTGCTGTAATCAAAATCAACAGCCAAAGGCAGCCTGAAACTCACTTTCAGGCTGCCCTTTTATTGTTGACAACATGGTTGGCGTTTAAAACAAAAACAAAAGGGGCTGTCCTAGATAACTAGGATAAATTACTTCTTACCAATTGTTTT
>CAUQQW010000118.1:0-4761 GCA_963520365.1 uncultured Kingella sp. | reverse complement strand
GGCCCGGATGCCTGATTATGGGGCGTCCGGGGAGGATTAAGGGGGTATTTGGGTAGAATTAGGAGTGATTGGGGGCGAAAACAGCCGAAAACCTGTGTTTGGGTTTCGGCTGTCGAAGGAAAGGCTTTTTTACAAAGGTCTCAGCCTGAAAATCGGTTTTGCCCACGCAAGCAAAAACCGCCATCAGCACAAAGCATAATGACGGTTTAAATCACACACGCAACATTAAATTTTCAGTACGCGCTCGCCGCGTCCAATGCCAGATGCACCAGTTCGCACGGTTTCCAAAATGGAATTTTGCGGCAAATTAGCCAACAGGCTGTCTAATTTATCGCTTGGGCCTGTTACTTCAACTGTGTAGGTTTTATCTGTAACATCAATGATTTGCCCGCGATAAATGGTTGCCAAGCGCAAAACTTCATCGCGCTCTTTGCCTGTGGCGCGCACTTTAACCAGCATCAATTCGCGCTCGTTGTGTTGCCCTTCGTTCAAATCTACCACTTTAACCACTTCAACTAACTTGTTGAGTTGCTTGGTGATTTGCTCAATCACGCCATCGCTGCCGTGGGTAACAATTGTCATGCGCGAAAGCGTGGGATCTTCGGTGGGGGCAACCGACAAAGAATCAATGTTGTAATTGCGTGCCGAAAACAAGCCCACCACGCGGCTCAGTGCGCCAGATTCGTTTTCCAGCAAAACAGACAAAATATGTCGCATTTTTGTTCCTTTCTTATGCCTTAGTTGAACGCATATGTTGCGGCAAGACCATTTCGTCCAAGCCTTTGCCCGCGCCCACCATTGGGAACACGTTTTGTTTGCGGTCAGTGATAAAGTCCATGAATACAAAGCGGTTTTTTATCGCCATCGCTTCGCGCAATGCGCCTTCCACGTCGGCTGCTTTTTCAATCCGCATGCCCACATGACCATAGGCTTGCACCAGTTTCACAAAATCAGGCTGGCATTCCAAATTGGTTTCGGATTCGCGTTCATCGTAGAACAATTCTTGCCATTGGCGCACCATGCCCAGATAGCCGTTGTTCAGGCACACGGTTTTAATCGGCAGATTGTATTGCGCGCAAGTGCCCAATTCTTGAATGTTCATTTGGATTGAGCCTTCGCCTGTGATGCAGACAACGTCTTTATCAGGGTTGGCAAGATGCGCGCCCATTGCGTAAGGTAAGCCCACGCCCATGGTGCCTGCGCCGCCAGAGTTGAGCCATTGGCGCGGGCGTTGGAAGGGGTAATACAGCGCGGCAAACATTTGATGCTGCCCAACATCGGACGTAATAATGGCATCGTTGTTGGTTACTTTTGCCAAAGTTTGCACCACATATTGCGGCAGGATTAAATCGGTTTCAGGCAGCCTTAAACACTCTTGCGCGCGCCATTCTTCAATGGTTTTCCACCATTTTTCCAAATGATTAGCATTAATGGCTTCGGCTTTATCTTGGCTGCGCAACAAGCCCAACATTTCGGTTAAAACTTGCTTCACATCGCCCACAATAGGCACATCCGCTTTAACGCGTTTGGAAATGCTGGATGGGTCAATATCAATATGGATGATTTTTTTCGGCGCTTCGGCAAATTTGGCAGGCGAGCCAACCACGCGGTCATCAAAACGCGCGCCAACCGCCAAAATAACATCCGCATTTTGCATGGTTAGGTTGGCTTCATAAGTGCCGTGCATGCCCAGCATGCCCAAGAATTGGCGATCATCAGAAGGATACGCACCCAAGCCCATCAGCGTGCCCGTGCAAGGTACACCTGTTGTGCGGATTAAATCGGTTAGTTCTTTAGAAGCATTGCCCAACACCGCGCCGCCGCCAAAATAAACCAAGGGGCGTTTGGCAGTGGATAAAAGTTGCACCGCTTTTTTAATTTGCCCCACATGCCCTTGAACAACGGGTTGATACGAGCGGATGGGCAAATCTTCTTGCGGATAGCTGTATTTGGCGGTTGCTTGGGTAACATCTTTGGCAACATCAATCACCACAGGACCGGGGCGACCCGATTTGGCAATTTGGAATGCTTTTTTAATGGTTGCAGCCAAGTCTTCAATGTTGGTAACCAAGAAATTGTGTTTCACGCATGGGCGAGAAATACCAATCATATCAATTTCTTGGAACGCATCTGTGCCGATTGCGCCTGATGGCACTTGCCCAGAAATTACCACCAAAGGAATGGAATCGCTGTAAGCGGTGGCAATGCCTGTGATGGCGTTGGTTGCGCCTGGTCCTGATGTAACTAAGGCTACGCCCACTTTGCCGCTGGAACGAGAATAAGCATCTGCTGCATGAACGGCGGCTTGCTCGTGTCGCGTTAAAATGTGTTTGAATTTTTTGAGCTGATAGATGGCATCGTAGATTTCCAATACTGCGCCACCGGGATAACCGAAAACGTACTCAACATTTTCTGCGTGAAGACTTTGCACGATAATTTGTGCGCCTGATAATTGCATGACAACCTCTTGTATTCTGCGTAACTTTGATTGCAAATGGATAAGTTTGCCGATGCACCTATAATGCGGTTAAGCGAGACAGCGATTTAGGGTACGCGCACACGCTCAACATAACAACGCTTATTTATTGGTTCAATCTGGTTAAACGCTGGGTTTGTGGAGAAAGGGAAGCATCAAGATAACCGAAAGATTTAACAAAAACAAGCGGTATGTAAAAAAAAATTATCTCTGTTAAATAAAGTGTAATACAATTAAAAAAAATCAAAAAATGGATAATTTTAAAAATTTAATTGCGCAAATTAGCAAAACAAAAATTTTTAAATCTATTTATTTCACATAAAAGACTAACCTGCATTAAAATTGCTTAATATAGGTTTATAAGTTAATTATTTACTTTGAAAGATTGGAAAGAAATGAAATTTTCTCAGCAAAAAAAAGGCTTTACGTTGATTGAACTATTGGTAACCATTGTGATTATGGCTATTTTGGCGGCTTTGGCTTACCCATCTTTGATGACGTATATTCGCCGCGCGCGCTTGGATAATGCACGAGCCATGATGTCGGATACGGCACATGCACTAGAACGCCACTATGCGCAAAATCACAGTTTCTGCCAAGCGGGCACAAACTGCACGCCGCCTGATATTCAGTTTGTTACCAAAGACAATCTTTCTAGCGCGCCAGCAACGGGCGTTGTCGTTACTTTAGATAACGATAACTATAATTTTTCCATCGTTAAGGCAAATCCCAATAATTACATATTGAAGGGTGCGCCGAAAGCTGATTTGTATTCAAGCGATGTTTTGTCGGCTAATCAGCTGGTTCTGTTCTACGATTCTTCTGTTCCTGCTTTTATTCGCTGCACAAGCGGTGGCGCGGATCTTTATGAAACTTCTTCGAGAGCCAGCGATCCGACTGCGTTGCCTGATGCGGATGGCTGCGAAGTGATGCAATAAAATGAAAGCAAAAGGCTTTACTCTGGTTGAATTGTTGGTTGCGATAGCCATCATCGCCGTTTTGGCGGTGGTGGCTTATCCGCTTTATAACAATTATGTGAAAAACGCGCGGCTTAGCGAGGCGCATCAAGCGATGATGGATAATGCGCAGGCGTTGGAGCGTCATTATGCGAATCACGCAAACTTTAAGAAAAGCAGCACACAATGGGTGGATTTGCCGATTACACAAACGTCTGATTTTTGCATCCGTATGCTGGGCAATCCGCGTGGCACAGAAAGCGAGGCGGCATACAACATGAAGGCGGTGGCGTTTGATAAAAGCAAAGAGGCGAGGGTGTTGATTCATGCGCATGATGGCACTTCGCTGGTTTGCGAAAGCAGCACGACAACGTGTGATGAAAAACCTTTTTTTAACAATTCAACACGGGTGGATGCAAATTGCCGCGCCTATCCTTAAAAACAAAGTAGCAAAAGATAAAAAGGCAGCCTGAAAACGAAAATGGGTTTTCAGGCTGCCTTTTTGTGTGGTTTAGGCGAAGTATCCTGCGCCGAGTATCAGCGGTTTGTTGGCGCCTGTGGCGTGGTGGGGGGTGGATGGGATTTTGTTTACCCAGCAGGCGGCGAGCCATGCGAAGGCGGCGGCTTCTACCCATTGGGGGTTGAGATTAAGGCTGGCGCTGCTGTGCAGGGCGATGTTTTTGGGGGTGAACAAGTTGGCAAGGCTTTGCATCAGTGTGGCGTTTTGGATGCCGCCGCCGCAGATATAGATATTGCGCGTGCTTGGGGCAGCCTGAAATATGGCATCGGCGATGGTTTCGGCGGTGAATTGCACAAGGGTGCGTTGCACGTTAAAAGGGGATTCGTTGCCGTGCAGATGGCTTTGTAGCCATGCGAGCGAGAAGAGTTCGCGCCCTGTGCTTTTGGGATGGGGCAGCCTGAAATAGGGGTGGGCTTTCAGGCTGCTGAGTAATGCGGGCAAGATGTTGCCTTGCGCGGCTTTTTCGCCGTTGGCATCGTAGGGCTGTTGCCAGATGTGTTGCGTCCATGCGTCCATGAGCATATTGCCTGCGCCTGTGTCAAAGCCGATGGGCGGCTGGTTGGGGGCGAGAATGCTGATGTTGGCGATGCCGCCGATGTTGAGCACGACGCGGGTTTCGTTTGGGCTGGCGAATAGGGCTTGATGAAAGGCGGGCACGAGTGGCGCGCCTTGCCCGCCTGCGGCAAGGTCTCGGCTGCGAAAATCGCCGATGGTGAAGATGCCTGTGCGCTCGGCGAGTAGGGGGAGATTGACCAGTTGGATGCTGTATTGATGCTCGGGGGCGTGGCGGATGGTTTGCCCGTGGCAGC
>CAUQQW010000117.1:0-5048 GCA_963520365.1 uncultured Kingella sp. | reverse complement strand
AAAACCTGTGTGTGGGTTTCTGCTGTTGGAGGAAAGGCTTTTTTGCAAAGGTCTCTAAAAATGAGTTATCGGGTGCAATTGGTTCATATATAAAAAGGTTGGAAGAGTCCAAAGAATCTCTTGCTCGTGCGGCAGATCAAGCGGAGCAGCAGGTAACGCAACTTAAATCAGATACTAAAAAGTTTGTTTTCAAAATGTATTTATTGGCGAGTTTAGGATTGGTCTTTTTTGTGATAGGCGGTAGCGTGTTGTCTTATTACTATACGCAGGTAATTTCACAAAATAAGGTGGGGGCGGATACTGCTCGCTTAATTGCTCAGTCTGATATTGTGCGATGTGGTAGTGATAAGTTATGTGCCAAAGTGAGAAAAGGAAAGCGAGATGAATATATGGAAATCAATAAAAAATAGAATATTCTAATTTTCTTTATGGATTTACATTTTGTTTTTTTCATTTCTCTATGCAAAACTACCGCCAAAAACTCAAACCGCTCATCCTTATCGCCATCATCATGCTGATTTTCTCCGCGCTAGACGGCAAAATCACCCGCGAAGAATGGTACAGCTTCGGCGTGATTTGCCTGCTGGTGATCCCCTTTTGGACCATGTGGGACATCAACACCCGCAACGCAGGCAAATTCAGGCTGCCGCTTTATGCGCTGGGCACATTCATCGGCATCTTCGGCGCAAACTATATGCTGCGCGAACACAATATAGACAGCTTATTGATTAGTCCGCTGCTGTATAGCGCCGTGTTCACATGGCTGCAAAGCCTAGCCGATAAACAGCAGCCGCCCGAATAAGCAGCCTGAAAACCGCATCCCCAATCTCTCTAAACACCACCAACACAAAGGAAACCCCACCATGTTAATCCTACAAACCGAGCGCGACGCGCTGCTCAAACCCCTGCAAACCGCCACTGGCATCGTGGAGCGCAAGCACACGCTGCCGATTCTTGCCAACGTGTTACTAGAAAGCAAAGGCGGCAAAGTGCACATTCTCGCCACCGATTTGGAAATCCAAATCCACACCCAAGGCGCAGACAACGACAAAGGCGATTTCCAGCTCACCACCAACGCCAAAAAACTGCAAGACATCCTGCGCGCGCTGCCCGAAAACGCCACCGTGCAATTGGATTTAGACGAACACAAGCTCACGCTCAAAGCAGGCAAATCGCGCTTTAACTTGCAAACCCTGCCGCCCGCCGATTTCCCCACCATGAATATCGGCGAAACCACCCACACCCAGTTTTCCCTGCCGCAAGAAACGCTGAAAAACATGATTAGCCAAGTGCAATACAGCATGGCGGTGCAAGATATTCGCTATTATCTCAACGGTTTACTGCTGCAAGTGGAAGGCAATCAGCTGCGCCTTGTCGCCACCGATGGGCATCGCCTTGCCTATGCCAGCACCACTATTGAAGCCGAGTTGGCAAAACAAGATGTGATTTTGCCGCGCAAAACCGTGCTGGAATTGGTGAAACTGCTCAACCAGCCCAAAGAAGCCATCCAAATTGAGCTGCTGGACAACCAAGTGCGCTTCCAATGCGGCGATACCACCATCGTGAGCAAAGTGATCGACGGCAAATTCCCCGATTACAACCGCGTGATTCCGCTGGATAACGACAAAATTTTCGTTATCAACCGCGCCACGCTCTTGGGTGCGCTGGAACGCTCTGCCATTTTGGCAAACGAAAAATTCCGTGGCGTGCGCCTGCAACTTGCCGCAGGCAGCCTGAAAATCACATGCAGCAACAGCGAGCAAGAAGAAGCCAGCGAAGAGCTGGAAATCGCCTACGCGGGCGACGGCTTGGAAATCGGCTTTAACATCCAATTCTTGATGGACGTGCTGCGCAGCACCAGCAGCGACGACATTCAAATCGCCTTTGGCGATGCCAACCGCTCCACCTTGTTCACCATCCCCAATCATCCCGATTTCAAATACATCGTGATGCCGATGCGCATTTAATCGCATCACGGCTTTTCAGGCTGCCTTATCGCTAAAACGGTAGGCAGCCTGAAAACCTTTGCGGCAAGGTTTCAGGCTGCTTTTGCCGCATCATCCATCCCAACGAAAGCAAACCACGAAAGTAAACCATGATCACGCACCTAACTGGCAAACTCGCCGAAAAACACCCCCCGCAAATCACCATAGATGTAAACGGCGTGGGCTACGAGCTGGAAGTTTCCATGCAAACCTTTTACCAGCTGCCGAGCATCGGCGACAGCATCCACATCCACACCCAGCTTATCATCCGCGAAGACGCGCATTTGCTGTTTGGCTTTGCCGATAAAACCGAGCGCGCCACCTTTCGCCAGCTGGTGAAAGTGAGCGGCATTGGCGCAAAAACCGCGCTGGGCATCCTATCCGCGCTCAACGCCGATGAACTCGCCCTTGCCATCGCGCAAGAAGACATCAAACGCCTTTCCGCCGCGCCAGGCATTGGCAAAAAAACCGCCGAGCGCATGATTTTGGAACTGCGCGGCAAGCTCGCCCCAGCCGAGAGCGCCGCAGGCTTATTCGCCCCCGCTGCCGCCGATGCCAGCGAAGACATCATCAGCACGCTGCTGGCGCTAGGTTACAACGAACGCGAAGCCCACGCCGCCGTTAAAGGCATCGCCGCCGATGTGGACGTGAGCGAAGGCGTGCGCTTGGCGTTGAAAAATCTGATGAAATAAGGTTTCAGGCTGCCTAAGCGCGATGGTTAAAGGCAGCCTGAAAACGGGTTGGCATGGCGCCCAATAATTTGTTTGACGGGATAACGCGATTCAGGCTGCCTTTGGGCGAATCCAACAGAAAATTAGGCAGCCTGAAACACACTATTTCGTTCACAAGCAGCAAGCGCATCAACGCCGTGCGCACCATACGCCGCACCATTGAGCATCGTGCTGCACCAATCAATCGCGCCCACTTTCAGGCTGCCCATTGCCAACCAAAGGCAGCCTAAAAACCCCATTCCATCCCATTTCAGGCTGCCTTTTAACGTATAATTACACGTTTTCCCCCCATCCAAAAGGAACCCCAAATGAGCCAATCCCACACCATTCTGCAAACCCTCCCCATCGGACAAAAAGTCGGCATCGCCTTTTCCGGTGGGCTGGACACATCCGCCGCGCTGTTGTGGATGAAACTCAAAGGCGCCAACCCCTACGCCTACACCGCCAATCTCGGCCAGCCCGACGAAGACGACTACAACGCCATCCCCGCCAAAGCCAAGCAATACGGCGCCGAAGTCGCCCGCCTGATTGACTGCCGCGCCCAGCTCGCGCAAGAAGGCATCGCCGCCATCCAATGCGGCGCGTTCCACGTCTCCACCGGCGGCGTGCCCTATTTCAACACCACCCCGCTCGGCCGCGCCGTAACCGGCACCATGCTCGTTTCCGCCATGAAGGAAGACGACGTAAACATCTGGGGCGACGGCAGCACCTACAAAGGCAACGACATTGAACGCTTCTACCGCTATGGTTTGCTCACCAACCCCGCGCTGAAAATCTACAAACCGTGGCTGGATCAGCAATTTATTGATGAGCTAGGCGGGCGCGAAGAAATGTCCAAATTCCTGATTGCCAATGGTTTTGACTACAAAATGTCGGTGGAAAAAGCCTACTCCACCGATTCCAATATGCTCGGCGCCACCCACGAAGCCAAAGATTTGGAGTTTTTAAATTCAGGCATCAAAATCGTCAAACCGATTATGGGCGTGGCATTTTGGGACGAGAGCGTTGAAATCAAAGCCGAAACCGTGTCCGTGCGCTTTGAAGAAGGCGTACCCGTTGCGCTCAACGGCAAAACTTTTGCCAGCGCGGTGGAACTCTTTTTAGCCGCCAACCGCATCGGCGGCCGCCACGGCCTCGGCATGAGCGACCAAATTGAAAACCGCATCATTGAAGCCAAATCGCGCGGCATCTACGAAGCCCCCGCCATGGCGCTGTTCCACATCGCCTACGAGCGCTTGGTTACCGGCATCCACAACGAAGACACCATCGAACAATACCGCATCAACGGCCTGCGCTTGGGCAGACTGCTCTACCAAGGCCGCTGGTTTGACAGCCAAGCGCTGATGCTGCGCGAAACCGCCCAACGCTGGGTCGCCCGCGCGATTACAGGCGAAGTAACGCTGGAACTGCGCCGCGGCAACGACTACTCGATTCTCAACACCGAATCGCCCAATCTCACCTACCAGCCCGAGCGCCTGAGCATGGAAAAAGTGGAAAACGCCGCCTTCACCCCGCTGGATAGAATCGGCCAGCTCACCATGCGCAACTTGGACATTTCCGACACCCGCGCCAAGCTGGGGGTTTACGCCCAAGCGGGATTGGTGCAACTGGGCGAAGGCGCGGTGATTCCGAAATTGGATAATAAATAAGCTGCGCGTTGGGGCAGCCTGAAAAGTGGAAAACGGTTTTAGCTTCGCAACTCCGCTTCGCTACGCAGGCTGCCTTATTTTTCAGGCTGCCTGATCTGTTTACACGATAGGCAGCCTGAAAATGTATTTGCACGAGATGAGAGATTGCTTGCTGCGAAGTTGCTTGTGGCATTAAAAGCATTTCTGTTGACTGGATGGCTGGAGCAATAATGCCGCTGCGTGGTCTGCGCATGAGTTGTTGTTCGCCTAATCATCCCAATAACCAATAGGCAGCCTGAAAAAGATATTTTGGTTTTTTCAGGCTGCCTTTGGTTCAATCGCATCGTTATCCCGTGCCACACATCGCCACCCAACACAAAAGCAGCAGAGACCTTTGCAAAAAAGCCTTTCCTCCAACAGCAGAAACCCAAACACAGGTTTTCGGCTGTTTTCGCCCCCAATCATTCCTAATTCTACCCAAATACCCCCTTAATCCTCCCCGGACGCCCCATAATCAGGCATCCGGGCCGCCTTTTAGGCTGCAACAGACACACTTAGCCTGTTGGCCGCTTTCAACAGGTTCAAACACATCGCCTTCAGATGGCTTTGCGCACTCACTTTGAGCAGACCAAAATAGGCTGCCCGGGCATAGCGGAATTTACGGTGCAGCGTCCCGAAGCTCTGTTCGACCACATAACGGGTTT
>CAUQQW010000116.1:0-5484 GCA_963520365.1 uncultured Kingella sp. | reverse complement strand
TTAAAGTGCTGCGTAGATGGTGTGGTATTTAGGGCTTATCTAGTACAGCCCCAAATGTTTTGTTGTTTTCAAATTTTATATGTGGAGTGAATAGTTGGCTTTTACGTAGTGGGACGTGTGGCACACGATGCAAAGCACATTCAGTAACAGTGAGCTTTTAGGCTGCCCAATTCACGCAATAGGCAGCCTGAAAATAGCAAATCAAATCTTACCAATCTTGTGTTGATTGGCTTCTATCCACGCTTTAAGCTCGTCCTGCGACATCCATTCGCTGTTATTGTCGCTGGCATAGACAAAGCCTTCGGGCACTTTCACGCCGTCTTTGATGCGCTCGGGGGTTTGGTCCCAGCCGTTGATGGCGGGCAGGATTTTGAAATGCTCGGGGTATTCGTAGGTGTGCCATGAGTCTTCCGCGCCGATCATCTGCTCGTGCAGTTTTTCGCCCGGGCGGATGCCGACGGTTTTTTGCTCGCATTCGGGGGCGACGGCGCGGGCGAGGTCGCAGATGTTCATGGAGGGGATTTTTTTCACGTAAATCTCGCCGCCCACCATGTCGTCAAAGGCGTGCCAAACCAGCTCTACGCCTTGTTCCAGCGAAATCATAAAGCGCGTCATGCGCGGGTCGGTGATGGGCAGCTCGCCCGTGTGGCGCACGGATAGGAAGAACGGAATCACCGAGCCGCGCGAACCCATCACATTGCCGTAGCGCACCACGGCAAAGCGCGTGCCGTGTTCGCCCGAATAGGCGTTGCCTGCCACGAAGAGCTTGTCGCTGGCGAGCTTGGTTGCGCCGTAAAGGTTTACGGGGCTGCTGGCTTTGTCGGTGGACAGGGCGACTACTTTTTTCACGCCTTTGTCAATGCAGGCGTCAATCAGGTTCATGGCGCCGTTGATATTGGTTTTGACGCACTCAAACGGGTTGTATTCGGCGGTGGGGACGATTTTGGTGGCGGCGGCGTGGACAACGTAATCCACGCCGTCCAGCGCGCGGTACAGGCGGTCTTTGTCGCGCACGTCGCCGATAAAAAAGCGCACGCGCTTGTCGCCTTGGTATTGTTTTGCCATGTCCCACTGCTTCATTTCGTCGCGGGAGAGAATGATGATTTTTTTGGGGTTATAGCGGGCGAGGGTCATGGGCACGAAGGTGTTGCCGAATGAGCCGGTGCCGCCGGTGATGAGAATGGTGGAGTTGCTTAACATGGTTTTTTTAATGGAAATTGGAAAAGGGGAGATTATACGGAATTATTGTGCCAGCGCGACATTCACCGCTGCTTGGGCGTGGATGGCGGTGCTGTCAAACACGGGCAGCGGACTGTTTTGCGCGTTCACAATCAGGCAGATTTCGGTGCAGCCGAGAATGATGCCTTGCGCGCCCTGCGTTTTCAGGCTGCCAATCACGTTTTGGAAATACTGCGCTGATGCAGCCTGAATTTGGTTGCGGCACAATTCTTCAAAAATAATGCGGTGGATTTCGTGTTGTTCGGCTTCGTTGGGGACGATGGTGTTTACGCCTTGCGCTGCCATGCGCTCGGTGTAAAAGCCGTCGTTCATGGTGAAGCGTGTGCCAAGCAGTCCTACGGTGTGCAAGCCTTGCTGTTTGATGGCTTCGGCGGTGGCATCCACAATATGCAGCAGCGGAATGCTGACGGCTTGTTCTATGGCGGGGGCGACTTTGTGCATGGTATTGGTGGCGAGCAGCAGCAAATCTGCGCCTGCGGTTTCTAGTTTGGCGGCGCTGTTTGCCAGCAAATGCCCTGCGGCTGCCCAATCGCCCTGCTTTTGCAGTTGCACCACGGTTTCAAAATTGACGCTGTGCATGATGATTTCTGCGCTGCTGTTGCCGCCGAGGCGGTGGTTGGTTTCGCGGTTGATGGTTTGGTAATACAGGGCGGTGCTTTCGGGGCTCATGCCGCCGATGATGCCGATGGTTTTCATGGGGGGCTCCTGATGATGGTGGGGCGCGGGGGGAATATTGGGCAGCCTGAAAACTGTCCGCGCGATTTTGACGGCTTGCTGGCAAGCCGTGCGCTGGCGAAATAGGGTTTCAGCTACGCATACTCCTGAGCTTTGCATAAGTTCGCATGGCTAAATCAAAGATTTGGACAAGGGGGCAAGGCTGCCTTTGGGGTAAACAATAGCGCTGAGCCGTCCGCTCTATGTGGTGTGTTAGGCAAACAATTCTTGCATGATGGTTTGATAGATGGCGGTGAGCTTGGGGATGTCGTCTAACGCGATGTGTTCGTCGATTTGGTGGATGGTGGCGTTGACGAAACCGAGTTCAATCAGCTCGCGGCTGATGGCTTTGATAAAGCGTCCGTCTGATGTGCCGCCGCTGGTGGATAGCTCGGGGGTGATGCCGCAAACGCTTTGGCAGGCGCGTTGGGCGATTTGGGTGAGCGTGCCTGCTTCGGTTAGGAATGGGTTGCCTGATAGTTGCCAGTCTAGGTCGTAGCGCAGCTGGTGCGCGTCTAGGATTTGGTGGACTTGGCTTTTCAGGCTGCCTTCGGTTTGCTCGGTGGAGAAGCGGAAGTTGAATTGGATGCTTATATCGGCAGGGATGACGTTGGTTGCGCCTGTGCCGCTGTGGATGTTGGAGATTTGGAAGCTGGTGGCGGGGAAGTAGGCGTTGCCGTTGTCCCATTGGGTGTTGATGAGTTCGGCGAGCGCGGGGGCGGCGCGGTGGATGGGGTTTTCGGCGAGATGGGGATAGGCGATGTGTCCTTGCTTGCCGTGGATTTTCAGGCTGCCTGAAAGGCTGCCGCGCCGTCCGTTTTTGAGCATATCGCCCAGTTGGTTTTGCGCGGTGGGTTCGCCCACGATGCAGTAGTCAAAGGTTTCGCCGCGTGCTTGGAGCGTGTCCACCACGCGCGTGGTGCCGTCTTTGCCGTCGCCTTCTTCGTCGGATGTAATCAGCAGGGCAAGGCTGCCTGAAAACTGGGGATGGGCGGCGAGATAGCGTTCGGCGGCGACGATAAAGCAGGCGATGGCGGTTTTCATGTCGGCGGTGCCACGGGCGTAGAGTTTGCCGTTGTGTTCGGTTGGTTCAAAGGGGGGGAATGTCCATTTGGCTTCATCGCCCGTGGGGACGACATCGGTGTGCCCCGCAAAACACAGCACAGGCGCTTGGCTGCCGATACGGGCGTAGAGATTTTTGGTGTTGCCGTGGTTGTGCCATTCTATTTTGAAGCCGAGTGCAGCAAGGCGGGCGGCGATGATGTCTTGGCAGCCGTGGTCGTTGGGTGTGATGCTGGGCTGGACGAGCAGTTGTTTGGCAAGGGCGAGAGACATGGTTTGCTTTCGTGGGAAAGGTTTTCAGGCTGCCTACTGGGTGGGAATAGGCAGCCTGAAAATGGGTTTATGCGTTGTTAAACAGCCAAGGCTGGGCATTGCGCCGTTGTTGTTCAAATTGTTGGATTTCGTTGGCGTGTTGCAAGGTTAAGCCAATTTCGTCTAAACCATTGAGCAGGCAGTGTTTGCGATGTTCGGTGATGTCAAAATGGAAGGCGGTGCCGCTGGGGGTGGTTACGGTTTGCTGGGCAAGGTCTATGGTGAGCCGATAGCCTTCGTTGGCGTAGGTTTCTTGGAAGAGTTGTTCCACTTGCTCTTCGCTCAGCACGATGGGCAGTAAGCCATTTTTGTAGCAGTTATTAAAAAAGATGTCGGCGAAGCTGGGGGCAATCACGGCGCGAAAGCCGTAATCATCCAATGCCCACGGGGCGTGTTCGCGGCTGGAACCGCAGCCGAAGTTTTTGCGCGTGAGCAGAATTTGCGCACCTTGATAGCGCGGCTGATTGAGCGAGAATTCGGGATTGAGCGGGCGGCGGCTGTTGTCCATGCCAGGTTCGCCGTGGTCTAGGTAGCGCCATTCGTCAAAGCAGTTTACGCCGAAGCCGCTGCGTTGGATGGATTTGAGAAATTGTTTGGGGATGATGGCATCGGTGTCCACATTGCTGCGGTCAAGCGGGGCAACGATGGCGGTGATTTGGGTGAATGATTTCATGGTGGTGTCTCTGTGTATGAGAACCTGTATTCACTATTTTCATAGGCATCTTTAATGCCCTAAAAACGTGGCTACTGCGTTAAAAATGCGCGCAAGGTGTTCAACCTTGCTGTGCTTTTTGCCTTGTATCCACACTTTTATGTCATCAAATCTACCTATGAAAATAGTGAATACAGGTTCTGATTGGGGAGAATAGGCAGCCTGAAAACAGGTAAATGGTTTTCAGGCTGCCTAATTGGCTTACTGCGCGGGGGCTTTTTCTGCGCCCACTTGATATTTCACGGTTTCCCAGTTGGTTGAGTTTTCGCTCACATGGCTGCGCGTGTCGGCACAAGCGACTAGGGTGAGGGCGGCGAGAGTGATGAGTAGAGCTTTTTTCATGCTGTTTTCCTTATAAAGGTGGGGTTAAATAAATAAATACACGAGAGACCATTCTGATAAACGTGTAGATTAACAAAATGTGTCTGTATTTTAACTGAAATTTTAAATTTGGGCAGCTTGCAAATAGAGTGAATGCTGCGGATTAAGGTGTTTGGGGCGATTGGCTTTGCCAGATATTGGGCAATTTGGCGGGGGTGTTTTGATAGCCGAGCTGGCTGGCTATCTGTTGAACATTGTTTTGCCGCTCGCGGGTGTCGGGGTGGGTGCTGAGCCATGCGATGTTGTGGTTTTTGTGGTCTTTTTGTTCAATTTTCTCCAGCGTTGCAAACAATTGGCTGGCGCCGCCCACATTGCCATATTCCTTGGCGATGGCTTCTATGGCGGCGTTGTCGGCGGCGCGCTCCATATCGCGGCTGTATTTCAGGCTGCCGATGCTCACAAGGGCATCTATTTGCGTTTCGCTGCCGAGCATGGCGGCAATCACGCTATACAGCAAACCGCGCGACATACCACGCAGGGGATCGCGGTGTTTGATGTGCGCCATTTCGTGTGCCAACACGGTAGCAACGCTCTCTTCGCTGGGCAATTCTTTGAGCAGCCCGCGATACAACACCACATTGCCGCCAAATGTGGCATAGACGTTGGGAATTTCTTGCTCGCTGATGTACACGGTTACCAAGTTATCGGGCAGATTCATGTGTTTGCCCAGCCGCGCGGCAAGGGCGGTGATTTGGGGGTCTTGCTGGGTGTGTTTATCGGCGATGAGCTCTTTGCCCACAAAGCTGAACCATTGCTTTTCGCGCGGCAAGCTGATGGCATAGGGCATGGCGCGCACGGCGATTTCCACCAGCGCCCAAATCACCACAACGGTGATGGCAAGATAAATCAGCATGGCGCGGATTTCTCGCCCGTGGTACGTGTCGTGTGGGATGTTGGGATTGTCTTTTTCGTTGAACTTTGGGGCTTCGTATTGCATGGATGTTGTGTTGCGAATGGGTTTTTCAGGCTGCCTTGATTGGGCGGGATTGAGGCAGCCTGAAAACCATTTTTTTTGGGGCTGTCCTAGATAACTCAGGAAATTCCACTTAAGTTAGAATCTTCCT
>CAUQQW010000115.1:0-5487 GCA_963520365.1 uncultured Kingella sp. | reverse complement strand
TTGGGAGATTTACTCCTTTAATCAGCGATGTTGCACTTGATATGCGAATGTAAGTAATATTTAATATTTCTAGGCTGCCTGAAACACCATTCAGCCAAGCCACAAACTACTCTTTCACATAATAAAAACACCGTTTCAGGCTGCCTTATGCTTGTTTCCCCAACCACACAACATAGGAGAGCATCATGTCCGATAGTGACAAAAAAAGCCAAACAGGTCATCACTTTCTCGCCCAACTCGGCAAAACCCGCCTGCGCCCTGGTGGGCGACGCGCAACCGATTGGCTGATTGAGCAGGCACAGTTCACGCCGCAAACGCAAGTGCTGGAAGTGGCGTGTAACATGGCAACCACCGCCATCGGCTTGGCGCAACGCTTCGGCTGCCACATCAACGGCGTGGATTTGGATCACAACGCGCTGGAAAAAGCCGAGCGCAACATCGCCGCCGCAGGTTTATCGTCGCTGATTCAAGTGCAACACGCCAACGCCACCGCGCTGCCGTTCCCTGACAACAGCTTTGACGTGGTCATCAACGAAGCCATGCTTACCATGCTGCCCGTTGCCAACAAACAAGCCGCGATTGCCGAATATTTCCGCGTGTTGAAACCCAACGGCGTGCTACTCACGCACGATGTAGTGGTGAGCGACACCGATAGCGAAGCGATTGTGGAACGCCTGCGCGACACGATTAAAGTGAAAGTTACCCCGCTCACCGAAGGCGGCTGGAAAGATTTGTTCCAGCAGGGCGGTTTTGCCGATTTGAAAACCCTGCGCGGCGGCATGACGCTGCTTTCGCCGCTGGGGCTAATCCACGATGAAGGCTGGCTGCGCACGTTTAAAATCATCCGCAACGCGCTCAAAGCGGAAAACCGCGAAACGTTTAAACGAATGTTCCGCACGTTTAACGACCCCGCGCGGAGTATGGGGTTTATTGCCATATGTAGCAAAAAACCGTAGTAGAAAACCGTAGCAAAAAACCGCAGTAAACTGCCAAATTAGGCAACAAAGGCAGCCTGAAAACCTGCAAACCCATTTTCAGGCTGCCTTTATTCAACCCACCATTCACCAACAGGAGCGCGCCATGCAACCCGTTGCACTCAACGATATTCCAGACGAAATCTTCCTAGAAGACATCGCCGAGCTAACCGAGCATTTTCTCGTTTGTTTTCCCCAATCGTTCAAAATCCTGTGCGAATGTCTGAATGCCGACAGCAGCGACGTGCTGATTACCGATTTTGTGGAAGACGAAAACGATGCCGAAATATACCAAGGCTTTGCCTACGACCGCCACCGCAAAAAAATGTATGCCTATTTGTTTGACCACGAGCGTGTGCAAATCAACGAAGTGGCGATAGACAGCCTAACCATGCGCGATACGTTTAGCTTGCGCGTGTTGCATTTGCTGTAAAAGCAGCCTGAAAACCTGCAAACCCATTTTCAGGCTGCCGCTAAACCCTTTCCCAACCAAGTTATCAGGAGCAACAAAATGAGCTTTTTCAGCAAACTGTTCGGCAAAAAACCAGCCAAGCCGCAGCAGCCCGAACCCGTGTTTTTCAACCGCGACGAAGACGGCAAAATGGATCAGGCGATAGAAGAAGCGCGCAAAACCTTCAAATATTTCTGGCGCGAATGCTATTGGGAGCAGCGGCGCTTCGTGAAAGGATTGAGCCACGCCGTGGTGAAAGCACCGTTTTTCCAAGAAACGGACGACGGCAAAATCAACATTGAACACATGTGGCTGGACGACATCGCCTTTGACGGCGAACACATTTCGGGCACGCTGCTGAACCAACCCAACGTTTTGACCAATGTGCAGGCGGGTGATCGCATTGAAGAATTGCCGTACACAGAAATCACCGATTGGATGCTGGCGGACGGCAAAAAAACCTACGGCGCGTTTACCGCCCAGCTTTGGCGCGCGCGAATGAGCGATGCCGAGCGCGCCGAACACGATGAAATTTTGGGCTTGGATTTTGGCGATTACAACAACGTGCAAGTGGTGTTGGAACAAGACACGCACCCCGAATATCTGGCGCAGCACCCTGCGGATGTAAACATGGCAGACGGTTTGCGCGATTATCTGCGCCAACACCCCAAAGCCGCGAACCAGCCCGATGAAAACGGACAAACCCCGCTGCACCACGCCGCGATTGCGGGCAACGCCGAGAGCGTGCGCGTGTTGCTGGCGATGGGCGCAATTCCGCAGCAGCGCGATGCGCGTGGCAAAACGGCGACGGATTATGCGGCTGCATTGGGCTGGGATGATGTGGCGGCGGTGTTGAAATAAGCGAAGCAAAGGCAGCCTGAAATATGAAAACAAAGAAAATCAGCACTTATTATCTGGAACATTTTTTCAGCTGGCTCTCGGAAGAAATGCACGAAGATTTGGCGCAGTTTGAAGGGCTGAATTTAGCCAACCGCGCCAGCGTGCGACGGCTGGTAAACGGCTATTTGAAGCCGCGCTTTGACGATTTTTCGCTCGGCGAGCAATTTCGCGTGAAAGAAAGTTTGCGCTACGGCTTGGCAGTCTGGTCGGAAGAAACCCTGCAAAATTGTTTTCCGCGAACAAATTGCGCGTTTGCCCTGCCGCGCGGCATGACGGCGCGGGAAATTTACCAGCAAATCTGGGACGATTTGTTTAACGGCGAAAGCAGCGAAATCACCGACAAACAAGCGTATGAAGAAATTCCGTATGATGATTTTGTGATTAAATTTTAAACGGCAAGGCAGCCTGAAAACGTATTTTTAAGATGCTGTGTTAGCTTCGCTGAAACTCGCCGCGCTCGTTTTCGCTGCGCGCAAGCTCGTAAACCCGTTTTCAGGCTGCCGCAATCCATCCACCCCTTTATCCCACCCCATCCCCCAAAAGGCAGCCTGAAAATGGAAAACACCCCCGCAACCCCCATCGTTGAATCGCTCCCCTACCCCCCCTTTCTGCCACCGCACGCCACGGTGATGCTGATGGGCACCTTCCCGCCGCCCGCCGACAAGCGCAGCATGGCGTTTCACTATCCCAATTTTCAAAACGATATGTGGCGCGTGTATGGCATCGTGTTTTTTGATGACCCCAGCCATTTTCAGGCTGCCTCAGGCAAGCATTTTGATGCCGATAAAATCAAAGATTTTCTATGGCAACGCGGCATCGCCTCCTGCCCCACCGTGTTCAAAGCCATCCGCCAACACGGCAACGCCTCGGACGATTTTTTGCAGATTGTAGAAAGCGTGGACTTGCCCGCCATCCTTGCCCAAATGCCCAACGTGCGCCGCATCGGCACCACAGGCGGCAAAGCCACCGAAGTGCTGATTAGCAAGCTGCCCAGCAAAACCAAGCTGCCCAAAACAGGCGAAACCATCGCCTACCCCTGCGGCGAGCGACAGCTGCAACTCACGCGCCTGCCCTCCACTTCGCGCGCCTATCCGTTAAGCCTTGCCAAAAAAACCGAAGCCTACCGTTGTTTTTTTCAGGCTGCGGGGTTGGTGTAAACGTTCACCGTGTTATCACGCGCCAAGCAAAGGCAGCCTGAAATACCGTTTTCAGGCTGCCCTTAATAAAAATTTACGTTACAATCCCCACCTTTCATTCCCCAACCCAAGCAAAGGACGCACGATGTACTCCAAAAGCCTCACCATCGCCAAATACGACCCCGAGCTGCAAGCCGCTATTGAAGCCGAAAACCAACGTCAGCAAGACCACATTGAGCTGATTGCCTCCGAAAACTACGTCAGCTGCGCGGTAATGGAAGCCCAAGGCAGCCAACTCACCAACAAATACGCCGAAGGCTACCCCGGCAAACGCTATTACGGCGGCTGTGAACACGTTGACATTGCCGAGCAGCTTGCCATTGACCGCGCCAAAAAACTCTTCGGCGCAGAATATGTAAATGTGCAGCCCCATTCAGGCAGCCAAGCCAACCAAGCCGTTTACGCCAGCGTGCTCAAACCGGGCGACACCATACTCGGCATGAGCCTAGCGCACGGCGGGCACTTAACCCACGGCGCAAGCGTGAACATTTCAGGCAAGCTCTACAACGCCATCACCTACGGCTTGGATGAAAACGAAGTGCTGGACTACGCCGAAGTAGAACGCCTTGCGCTGGAACACAAGCCCAAAATGATCGTAGCAGGCGCATCCGCCTACGCCCTGCAAATTGACTGGGCGCGTTTCCGCGAAATCGCCGACAAAGTGGGCGCGTATTTATTCGTGGACATGGCGCACTACGCAGGCTTGGTGGCTGGCGGCGAATACCCCAACCCCGTGCCCTTTGCCGATTTCGTAACCACCACCACCCACAAAACCCTGCGCGGCCCGCGCGGCGGCGTAATCCTGTGCCGCGACAACACGCACGAAAAAGCGCTCAATTCCGCCATTTTCCCCAGCTTGCAAGGCGGTCCGCTGATGCACGTGATTGCCGCCAAAGCCGTGGCGTTCAAAGAAGCGCTGGAACCCGAGTTCAAACAATACGCCAAACAAGTGAAAATCAACGCGCAAGCGATGGCGGAAGAATTGGTGAAACGCGGCTTGCGCATCGTGTCTGGTCGCACCGAAAGCCATGTTTTCCTAGTGGATTTACGCCCCAAAAACATCACCGGCAAAGCCGCCGAAGAAGCCTTGGGCAAAGCGCACATCACCATCAACAAAAACGCCATTCCCAACGACCCCGAAAAACCCTTCGTAACCAGCGGCATCCGCGTGGGCGCAGCAGCGATTACCACACGCGGCTTCACCGAAGCCGATGCCCGCAAGTTGGCAAACCTGCTAGCAGACGTGTTGGACAACCCCAACGATGAAGCGAACTTGGCAGCCGTGGCTGAAAAAGCCCAAGCGTTGTGTGATAAAAATCCCGTGTATGGTGCTTAATTAACGCAGCGTAATTTGCAAACAACAAAAGGCAGCCTGAAATCCATTTTCAGGCTGCCTAAAATGCTAAATAAATACCCAACCCAACGAGATACACCCAAATGCCCAAACTCACTCCCCATACCTACAAACTAGAATCCGACATCAACGATTTTGTCAAAGCCGAATTTAGCCGCCTAAATCTGCAAAAACACCGAGACTACAACGAAGAATCCGCCATGTCGGACTATCTCAAAGAAGCCCTGAAAGGCTCTGCCAAAACCAAAAACAAAACCAACTTTGGCAAACCCGATTTTCACGTTGAAAAATACGCCATAAAAGGCAAGAAAATCCCCATCATCATTGAAAACAAATTAGGTTTGAAAAAACTCATCAGCAAAACCAAAGACGGCTTGAAATTTGATGGCAAAGCCATTGCTGATTACGCTGTAAACGGCGCGCTGTATTACGCGCAAAACATGATAGGCAGCGAAAAATACCACGAAGTTATCGCCATCGGCATCGCGGGCGACAATCCCGAAAACACCACCATTTCCGTTTACTATGTGTTTGGGCAGTCTGAAAAAGCGCACAAACATTTAGGGGCTGTCCTAGATAACTAGGATAAATTACTTCTTACCAATTGTTTTA
>CAUQQW010000114.1:0-5757 GCA_963520365.1 uncultured Kingella sp. | reverse complement strand
AACAGCTTAAAGTGCTGCGTAGATGGTGTGGTATTTAGGGCTTATCTAGTACAGCGCCTTAACTTATTTCAGGCTGCCTATGATGTTGTTGCTTCATCATAGGCAGCCTGAAAAGGGTGTGCGGAATTAAGGCGCGGATGCTGCCGATGCAGCGGCAGGCGCAGGCGCGCTGGCATCGTTTTCCAAATCGGCGAACACGTCTTCGTTGGCTTGCAGCTGGAACGGCTTGCCGTTGAGCTGGATTTTGTTGTCGGCAACGGTGAGCTTGGTTTGGATGGCGCCGTTTTCGCTGGCGATGTAGCCATCTTGAATCATGTTTTTCAGGCTCTCGCTGGTGAGCAGGCGGATGGTGTCGTCCACTTCTTTTTGCTCTTGCACGCTATCGGGGTTTTCCATGGCAAACAGCCCGCGCGTTTGGGTTACGGCGAAGTCTTCAATGATGTTTTGCGACACGTCTAAATTTAACTCGGCTTGCATTTTGGCGAGCATGGGCTTGATGTCGTTTAAATCGGCGGCGGTTAAGCCGTTGAAATTGAGCTTGCCGCTGGCATTGACATGACCCGATGGCGCGGTGAAGTTGAACGCGCGAATTTCAAGCTGCGGGTTGTCGGTAAACAGGGCTGCGCCTTCGTTGCGCACGGCGGCGAGTATGTGTTTTTGCTGCTCTTCGGGCGGCATTTGTTTTTCGGTGGCGATTTGTTGCCAGCGGGTTTTAAGCGCGTTCAGGCTGCCTGCGTTTAGGTGGTTGGCGGCGATGTCAATGTTTAACGGGCCATAAGCCGCGTCGCCATAATTGAGCTTGGCAAAGCTGAATTTGCCTGATGTGTTGAGATAGCCTGCTTCGGGCTCGCTGGTTTCGGTGGCGTAGCTTAAATTATCCACGCTAATTTTGTTGGGGGCGATGGTGCCACGCGGGTTGATAAACGCGCCGATTTGTAGGTCGGTTAAGGTGTTGATTAGGTCGTTGATTTTGATGTTGTAATCTATGCCTTCGTTCCATGCGACGTTGAAATGGGCAAGGTTGGTGATGGATGAGCCGAGTGTGGTTTTGCCGTCTTTGCTGGTGTGGCTGTTGGCATTAAGGGTGAGATTTTCTATTTTCAGGCTGCCTTTGTCGGCAAGAATGGCTTGGAAGCTAGGCATGGCGAGCTGGGTGGTGTAGCTGGCGTAGCCGTTTTGGTATTGAACGTTGCCTGTTAAGCCTTGCCAGTTGAGCTTGATGCCTGAGAGTTCTTCGTAGTCAAACGGGGCGACGGTGATGTTGAGCGTGCCGCTGCCGTTGAGCTTAATCACGTTGTGCAGCTTGATGGGGATTTGCTCGCCAAAGAAGCGGGCTAGGGTTTTTTTGACTTCGGGGTCGTATTGGAACTCGGTTTCCACCACGGCGCGCACGGGCACAATGCCGTTGGCAAAGGGCTGGTGGTGCACATGGTTTATCATGGTGATGGGTTTTTCCAGCACGGCGCGGATGTTGTCGGGGATGTTTTCGCCTAGATTGGCTAATACGGTGGGATGAAAGCGCAAGACGGTGGTTTCGGTGGATTCTAGCCAGCCGCTTTGGTATTGGTGGGATTCAACGTCAAAAAAGAAAGTGTCGGCAAGAATGCGGTGTTGCGTTTCTAGGCTTTGTTTGGCTTGGTTGCCCAGATAGAAGGGGGTGCTGATGCCTGCTGCGGCGATGAGAGCGGCTGCTGTGCCGCCGATGAATAGTTTTTTCATGTGCGATGGCTGCGGGTTGCAAAACGAAATTGGGCTAATCATAACATAAAACGCTGCGGCAGCCTGAAAACGGGCAGCTCACTTTTTATGGCGGCAGGCGGAATCTGCCCAATCGCTTTGGGCGCAACAATGCTAAAATCGCCCGCAACTTAATATCCGCACCCTGCTTGCGCCGCGCGTGCGCGTGGTGCTGGATTTTTTGCTGGGCATGATGAAAAGCCACGCGGGCTTGCAGGCGGAGCGGGCGGATTTGCAGCCCTTTGCCGATAGGCAGCCTGAAAACGGCATCCGAGCCGAAGCACACCGCGTTTCAGGCTGCCTGTTATCCTTTTAACCCCACCCACATCAAAAAATCATGCACTTACACTTTCTCGGCACATCATCAGGCTCGCCCGCCATAGAACGCAATGTTTCCTGCACCGCGCTCAACCTTTTGCCTGAAAACGGCGAAATCTGGCTGTTTGACTGCGGCGAAGCCACGCAACACCAAATCCTGCGCACCAACATCCGCCCTGGCAAAATCCGCCGCATTTTCATCACCCATCTGCACGGCGACCACATTTTCGGGCTGCTGGGCTTGCTGTGCAGCCGCTCGTTTTTATCGGGCGAAAACCCCAGCCCGCTCACGCTATACGGCGGCGCAGGCTTGCGCGAATTTGTGGAAACGGGGTTGCGCCTATCACGCAGCTATCTGAGTTATCCGATTGAATTTGTTGAACTATCCGAACAAGGCGGCGAAATCGCGTGCGATGCCAACTTTCGCGTGCGCTATCGTTTGCTAGACCATTCTGTGCCGTCTTTCGGCTTTCGCGTGATAGAAGCAGACCGCCAAGGCAGCCTGAAAACGGATGAACTAGAAGCCCTAGGTGTGCCCAAAGGCGCGTTATACGGCGCGCTCAAACGCGGCGAAACGGTAACGCTGCCCGATGGCAAAGTGTTGCATGGCAAGGATTTTATCCATCCACCGCGCAAAGGGCGCGAAGTGGTGATTTTTGGCGACACCGCTTTTCAGGCTGCCTTTGCCGATTTTTGCGCCGATGCCAACGCGCTGGTGCACGAAGCCACCTTTGCCGCCGATGAAGCCGCCAACGCTGCCCAGTTTGGACACAGCACTTGCACCCAAGCCGCCGAGTTGGCAAAGCTGGCGCGCGTGAAAACGCTGTATTTAAGCCATATCAGCGCCAAATTTTCGGGCAGCCGCGCGCAAGAATTGCTTGCCGATGCGCGGGCAATTTTCCCGCATACCGAGCTGGCGCATGATTTTATGGAAGCGGCGGTTGCGTTTGCGGATTAGAGGGATGCAGCCTGAAAGCCAATTCCACCATCAGGCAGCCTGAAAATGCTTGTGAACAAGTGAATGTGTTGCCGCGCCATTTTCAGGCTGCCTTTGGGTTGCATGATGGATAAGCAATAGGCAGCCTGAAACACGATTTAGGCTTGTTCAGGCAGCCTGAAAACCAATCCAATCCATCAGGCAGCCTGAAACGTTAATGAAAACACAGCGGCAGCCTGAAAACGCTTGTAAACAAGCAAACGTGTTGCCGTGCTATTTTCAGGCTGCCTACGCCGCCCGCCCCACATCTCGCTGCAATCGCAATACCATGGATTTCCCTACACTTCTCGCCGCGCTCGCCTTCTCCGCTTTCACATCCGCCACCATTTTATTCGGCACATCCGAAATCGCCTTTACCGCCGCCCTGATGCGGCAGCCTGAAAACGCCGTTTGGTTTTGGCTAACAGCAGGCACAGCAAACACTTTGGGCAGCATGGTTTCCTACGGCATGGGGCGTTGCCTGCCACAAAAATACGCCCACAAAATCGCCGAGCGCACGCGTGCGCGGTTGGCAAAATGGGGCGCGTATGCCTTGCTGTTTTCGTGGCTGCCGATTGTTGGCGATGCTTTGCCTTTGGCAGCGGGCGCGTTGCGGCTTAATGCTTGGGTGTGCGCGGTGGCGTTGGCGGTGGGCAAGTTTGCGCGTTATGCGCTGCTGTGGGCAGGCGTGATTGGCGCAACGGCGGCAGCCTGAAAACGCTTGTAAACAAGTAAACGTGTTGCCGCGCCATTTTCAGACTGCTTTTATCTTGCATAGCGCGCAAGCAATAGGCAGCCTGAAAACCCATCCACCCACCCCAAACCGCTTTCACATCGCCACCCCCCGCCTTGCTCCACCCATCGTTATCGCCTATCATTCGCCCCTTTTTCGCAATCCATTCAATCCCATGTCTCACATCTCGCCCGCAACCGAACCCACCGCCAACGCGCAATACCACAGCGACAACCCCGATTTCCCCGCCAAGCTCATCGTGTTCACGCTGTTTATCGGCGCGTTTTTCGGCTACCTAAACGACACGCTGCTTAACGTTGCGCTCACCAAAATCATGGCGGATTTCCACATAGACAAAACCACCGTGCAATGGCTTACTACAGGCTTTTTGCTGGTGATGGGCGCGTTCACGCCGATAACTGCCAGCGTGATTCAATGGGTGGAAACCCGCCGCATGGTGCTGATTACGCAAGCCGTGTTCATTATCGGCTCGTTTATCTGCGTGGTCGCGCCCAATTTTGCCGTGTTGCTCACAGGGCGGCTGTTTCAAGCCCTTTCCGCCGCGCTGTTTGTGCCGATTTTGTTCAACGGCATTCTCGCCATCTATCCGCCGCACAAACGCGGCAGCGCAATGGGCATCATCACCATGATGTTCACCGCCGCGCCCGCCATCGGGCCAACCATTTCAGGCTATATCGTTGACCGTTTAAGCTGGCATTACCTGTTTGGGCTCACCATCCCTTTTATGCTGGTCGCCATGTTTTTAGTCAACAAATACTTAACCGTAAACCTAAGCGACATCACGCGCCCAAAAATAGACCTGCCATCCGCCATCGCATCGGTCATCGGCTTTGGCGGACTGGTGTACGCCAGCAGCAATTTTGAACACCTGCCGCTGCCCAATTTTTTGAGCGTGCTGGTGGTGTCGCTGGGCATCATCGCGTTTTTTGTGCACCGCCAATTTGCGCTTGCCACGCCGCTGCTGAATCTGCGCGTGTTTTTGTATCCCCAATTTCGCTATGCTGTGGCGATTTTGGTGTGCGCCTATTTTCTCTTTATGGGCTTGGAAATTTTGATGCCGATGTACACGCAACAAGTGCTGCTGCTCACGGGCACGGCAACAGGCTTGATTTTGATGCCCGCCAGCATTGCCCAAGCCGCTGCCGCACCGTTTTTGGGTGTGTTGCTGGATAAAAAAGGCGGACGCTTTTTGATGCTGCCCGCGGCGGCGGTGCTGCTGTTGTCCATCGCGGCGATGTGGGCGCTGCTGGGGTTGCACACCAATGTGTTGCTGCTGAGCGCCTTGTTTACCGTGATGGCGGTGGCCGTTTCAGCCTGCATCACAGGCGAAACGCATGGTTTAAATGCCCTGCCGCGCGAATTGAACCCCCACGGCGCCAGCACCATCACCACACTCAACCCCATCGCAGGCGCGTTGGGCGCGGCGTTTTTTGTTGGCATCACCAGCATGGGCGAAAAAGTCGGAACATACGCTACGCCGCAAAAAGCCATGCTCAACGGCGTGCATTGGGCGATGGCGTGCGCGTTGGTGGTAGCAGCGCTGGCGGTGTTGTTTGCGTTGAAGATTCAGCCGAACGAATGGCGAGAGCAGGGGGAGGCGGGGCATTGAGAAGGCGGGCTTGTGAATGCGTTTTCAGGCTGCCTAATGTTTAGTGGAACGATTGATGCAGCCTGAAAATGAGTGGGCAAGCAAGCTGTAGAGTGTTTGGCTTTGCTGCGCACGCGGTTCAAGTTTAAAGCAGCCTGAAAACTGGAAAAGGGTTTTCAGGCTGCTTTTTTGTGATTTTGTGATAGGTGTGATAGGAAAGATTAGGCTGTCTTTATTGTTGAAAGTTACTTAGAAGGCAGCCTGAAATGGGATGGAGCGGCGACGGCTCGTCGCCAACAGTTTATTAAACAAAGCATGGCTGATTTGCCAGGCATAAGTAACAAAAAAGGTGCTAAAACTCCCCACAAGCCTTATCCTGCAAGG
>CAUQQW010000113.1:0-5925 GCA_963520365.1 uncultured Kingella sp. | reverse complement strand
TAAATGTCTTGGTGGGAATTTAGGGGATTTTGGGGAATTTTGCAAAGGTCTCAACACGCCTGATTTTGCGCAGATTTTGCCAAGCGAGCCTGTGCCCGCTAATGAGCACGAGTTTGATGTGTGGGATAGGTTGGATTGGCGCGATGATGAAGATTCGCAGGCATCGGCGGATTTGACCTCGGCTTTGAACAAGCAGGCTTTGCCACCCGCTGGCAGGTGGAAATCAACGACATCTGCCGCGCCGTGCTCGCCGACCGCTTCCCGCACGCCCAGCAGTTTATTGACGTGCGAACCTGCCTACCCGAATTATCGCCTGTTGATGTCATCATCGGCGGCTTCCCTTGTCAAGACGTTTCCATCGCAGGCAAACGGCGCGGGCTGGCAGGCAAACGCACAGGCTTGTTCTTTGACGCGCTCCACATCGTGGATAGCCTTAAACCCCGCTGGGTTGTGCTGGAAAACGTTACGGGGCTGCTCAATAGCAACGCTGGCAAAGACTTTCAAACAGTTATCCAGTCCCTTGCCGAATGCGGGTATTTGGGCGCATGGCGAGTGCTTAATGCTGCATATTTCGGAGTCCCCACAAAACGCCGTCGCGTATTCATGGTCGCTGGATTGGGAGAGCTGCCCCCAGCCGAGTTTATGGCTGACACCGCACCAATTGGAATGCTGGCGCAAACGCGCGACCCAACGCAACAAGAACCCCATGCTACTTTGCTGGCAGGCATCGGAGCATCAGGGATTGACCGCGCGGGTAGCGACATTATCGTTGTGCGAAACGGACGGGGTGCGATGGTTGAGCGGGCGCGAACGGCTGCAAATGATGGGCTTTTGCTCGGATTGGATGAGACCAACGCTGCGGAAGCTCGGGCTGCGGGAAACGCCGTCTGCCCGCCGGTCGCGCGCTGGATTGCCGAAAAGCTGATTCAAACGTTTTAAACCGTTTCGCTTAAACGCTTTCAGGCAGCCTGAAAGGTATTAAACCCCGTTTAAGCACCATTTGATGACCCATTAAACACAGAGTGCCTTTGAGTACCGATAGCCAAACACATACTCAAAGGCACACACATGAAAACCTACAAAAAAGCACCCTTGCCCTTTATCGGGCAAAAGCGCAATTTCCTCAAACACTTTATCCCCGTGTTGCAACAAAACATCCCCAATGATGGAGCAGGCTGGACCATCGTGGACGTATTCGGCGGCAGCGGCTTGCTGGCACACATCGCCAAACGCACCTTGCCGCAAGCTCGTGTGATTTACAACGACTTTGACGGCTATGCCCAACGATTGCACCATATCGCCGACACAGAACGCTTGCGCCAAAAATGCCAAACCATGGTGAGCGAGCGCAAAAACCAACGACTAACCCCAGCCACCCAAGCCCGCCTCATCGCCGAAATTGAAGCCTTTAACGGCTTTGTGGACGTGCAAACGCTGGCGAGCTGGTTTTTATTCAGCGGCAAACAAGCCAAAGACTGGGCGGATTTAAAAAGCAAAATATGGTGGAACGGCGTTGCCCAATCGCCCTATGCCGAAGCTGTGGATTATTTAGACGGCTTGGAAATCCGCCAGCAATGCTTCACCGATCTGCTGCCTGAATTTGCAGGACAGCCCAACACGCTATTGATGCTTGACCCGCCCTATGTTTCTACCACCCAAGGCGCATACGCCAACGAGCAGTATTTTGGCATGGTGCAGTTTCTGAAGCTGGCAGACAAGATTAAACCGCCGTTTGTGTTTTTTAGCAGCACCAAAAGCGAGCTGCCTGCGTATGTGGATTATGTTTGCTGTGAGAAGGTGGGCAACTGGCAGGCGTGGGTGGGTTGTCAACAGGTGGCGATTAAGGCGCGGCTGAATTACAACGTGGCGTATGAGGATAATATGGTTTGGCGGTTTGACTAGATTTTTAAGATAAGGATGGATTACAGATAAACAACAGCCTGCAAGCGTTACCCCTTGCAGGCTGATTTGGTGTAAAAGGTTTTGACAGGCAAAAGGCAGATGCTTGCAAAAGCTAGTATCATTTGATGCAAAAGTCGGCGGCGGTTTACACCATCATCCAACATGCGCTTGAATCACTTCCGCGCCGCCTGCCTTGGCGAGTATCAACAAATCGGCATAGCGGTGCGCGAACAAGCCATTTTCCACCACGCCCGTGATGCTGTTGAGCGCGTCTTCCATTTTCATCGGCTCGGAAAGATCCAGCCCGTGCACATCCAAAATCTCGTTGCCATGCAAGGTTTTGCAGCCAATGCGCAATTCAGGCTGCCCACCCAGTTTAACAATCTCACGCGCCACCATAGAACGCGCCATCGGAATCACTTCCACAGGCAAGGGAAACTTGCCCAGCTTGCTCACATATTTGCTCTCATCGGCAATGCAAATAAATTGCTCAGACAGCGTGGCAACGATTTTTTCAGGCAGCAACGCCGCGCCGCCGCCTTTAATCATCTGCATCATGTGGTTGATTTCGTCCGCGCCGTCAATATAAATGCCCAGCCGCGTTACTTCATTGGGCTGAATTTGCGGGATTTCATATTTCGCCATCAGCTCCGCGCTTTTAACAGACGTGGTTACCGCGCCCTTGATTTTCTTGCCGCTTTGCCCGAGCGCTTCAATAAAAAAATTCACCGTGCTGCCCGTGCCGATGCCGATGTATTCGTTTTCGGGCACGAATTCCACCGCTTTGGCAGCGGCGATTTGTTTGAGCTGGTCTTGGGTTAAATGACTCATTTTGCAAATCCTTTTCGGTTGGTGGGTAACACGATGATTATAGACTTTTCAGACTGCCTTGGGCGATGCGTTTTGCAAGTCCAAAAGGCAGCCTGAAACATTGGCGAAACTTTTATCCCACAGAGAACAGCAATACTATTCGCACGCGATTTTTTATTTTAATCAACCATAACAACGCTGGCGCTGGCAAGCCATTGATGCAGCCTGAAAACCAATGGTATCAACAAAACAAGCGCACACGTTTTAGCGCAGCCAAAACATTTTCAGGCTGCCTTTGCGTTCAGATGATATGGGGTGATTGAAACGATGAAGCAGATTGCTCAAAACAACGGTTAGGCTGGAATGGCATTTTTGATTGGCTGCTGCATAGCGCAAAGGCAGCCTGAAAAACAATTATGCCGCATCGCGTTTGGCGGCGGCTTTGATGTCTAGGATTTGGCGCACGAAGGCGGCGAGTTGGGCGGGAAAGTCGGCATCGTTCAAGCTGCCGATTAGGGCGAAGGTATCGGGTTTGCCGCCGTCGTCGGCGGTGATGGTTTTGCCAGTGTAGTATTTGAAAAACAGGGCTTTGCCGCCGCGGATTTTGCCGCGGTGTAAAACAAGAATATCGCCGTTTTCGTCTGCGGCGAATGCGCCCGATAGGGCGCGGTTGATGCCGTCGAACGGAAAGTTGATTTCGGCGGCGAGAGCGGCTTTTTTACCCGCAACCGGTGCGCCGATGCCGAAGCCGTTCCAGCATTTTTTACCGTCTTGCGTTTGCGCGTACCACAAATTCAGCTCGGGCGAGTAGGCGGCTTCGGTGTCCAATCCGCCGCCAACGCCGGAGACGGTGCAGGGGATGGTTTGCGTTAGAACGGTTTGCAGGACTTGGACGAAACGGCTATGGGCGGCGGCGAGCTGGGCGGAGTCGGTGAGAATGGCGGGCATGTGGTGTCCTTTGCTTGTGGTGGATGGAAAGGCAGCCTGAAAATGGGGTTTCAGGCTGCTTTTGGGTGGTTGTAGGTTGGGTTGTAAACCCAACAAAACAGGTGAATTTTACGGTTTTGTTGGGTCTAAACCCAACCTACGCTTGCTGTTTGCTGGCAGACAGGTTTTCGGCACGAGGGAAGCGTGCGGAGAATTTGGTTTTAATCAGCCGCCAACGCAGGGAATAATCCGCATCGTCGGGCGGCAGCGTCCAAATGGCGTGAATGTGGTTCGGCAGCACGCATACGGCGACGGTTTCAAAGGGATATTGTTTTTGCACATCCATATAAGCCGCACGCAATAAGTCGATATGTTCGACAAGCAGGCGCGATTTTGGGTCGGCGAGTTTGACGGTGAAAAAGAATGTGCCGCCGGCAATGAAGTTTCTGCGATAACGCGCCATAGGATTTTTGTTTGTGGTTTGGGTGTTGGAGAAGGAACGGTTTGTTGTTTAAGGTTTTAACTTTGTTGAAGCTGATGTTTTCAGACGACATTGGAGGCCGTCTGAAAGCGCTAGCTTCAACGAAGTTAAAAGTTGAAACGGCAAACCGTCAATCAAACAACTGCGTGCGTGCGTACCGCATACACTCTACACGTTGGTTTTGAAGTTCCGTGTAATTCACAGGTAGGGTGTGAGGCGTAGCTACGCATGCGGTTGCTTGAGTATGCAGGCTACGGTTTGCTTGCCTATATAATTATTCATTTAAATTTGTGATTTCAAATCCTGAAAAAATATTTAGGAAGTTTTTAGGTTTAAAACGAATTTGCCCTCCCCTTCCTTTTGGCCACATATTTCGTATTTCAGGAGAAACACCAATTTTATTACGACCAGATGATAATTTTGTTGCATCATATACGCAACTACCAAACGCTTTTACATGTTTCTTATTATCTAAACCAATTGCATGTATGATGGTATGGCTTTTTGCTAATCCAACGCCTATATGAATTTCTTTAGGTAAACCATATCTATCTGATATTGAATTATTTACTAATTCCCTGACATCAAAGATAATCCTTTGAGCTGTTCTATTAACTTTATAAATATCCTCATCTTCTCCTGTCAGCTGAAAGAAACCTAGAACCCCATCTCCTAAATATTCCGTAACTTCCCCATTTTCAAAATTTATAGTTTTTTCTATAGCTGGTAATAAGGCTGATGTTTCTAGGAAAATTCTACGCAAAGGGCTAAAAGGTTGCCCTTTTACTTTAATTTGAGTCTTTGCGTGTTTAGTTGAGTCTCGCATGTCGGCAACTAGTGCAATTAATTCTTCATTTCTACTTTTGTATACAGGAATTTTAGGAACCCCTGGCAACCTAGTATCAAGGGGTTCTGCACTATCACAAACTATACTTTCAGACATATTAATGCTTTCAAAAGCAAGCTCACGCCTTTTAGATTCTTCATCTTCCAAATTTGATCCACTTTCTTCCCAAAATTGATCAGCAATATCTAATTGCTCATCAATTAAATTTTGTATTGTTTTTATTTGTAAATCAGTCATGTAACCAGCCATTTTCATCCTTTAAATCAGAAATATACAGGTAAAAAAACTTAATAAGCAAAATAATGAAATAGCCCATAAGGCTATTTTAATAGCAGATATTTTAATTTTTAATATATCGTATAAGTTATCTAATTCAACTTTTAATTGTTGAACCTCGTGATCTTTTGTTTCTCTCTCTACAAGAGTAGGATGCTCTTTCTTAAATCTTGGATACAGAGCAAAAAATAATGAGCCAATAGATAAAAACCAAGATAATCCAATAATAAATATTATTATTTTACCGAAGCAAGAATGTTGTAATATTTTAGTGATTAGATCAGCAGAGTTTGTTGCTTGACTAATTGGCAGAAAGCAAATCACACATAGAATGCTAATTTTAGCATCTTGAGCTTTAATGCTATCTTGAATATCAGAAATTTCAGCTCTATAAAATTCACTATTAGAAGACATTACTATTTTCCTTTATAAAACCACCTTCAAATACTTCCCAGTATAACTCCCCTTAACCTTCGCTACGCTCTCGGGGCTACCTGAAGCAATAATCCTCCCGCCACCATCTCCGCCTTCCGGCCCCAAATCCACAATCCAATCCGCTGTTTTAATCACGTCAAGATTATGTTCAATAATCACTATCGAGTTGCCTTTGCCTTTCAGACGGCCTATCACTTCCAGCAGCAGGGCGATGTCGGCGAAGTGCAGGCCGGTGGTGGGTTCGTCG
>CAUQQW010000112.1:0-6252 GCA_963520365.1 uncultured Kingella sp. | reverse complement strand
GCTACTCAAATGGCTGCTGCGCCGTTGGCTTTTCAGGCTGCCTTTGCGGCACAGCAATGCCGCGTCGTCTCATTAAAACAATATTTTCCAATCTCAATCCCCGAAAGATATTTATGCCCAATCCCACTTTTGACCCCGTTTTCAAACAACTCAACGCCATCATTCTTGGCAAACAAACTGTATTAAAACAGCTCTTAACCTGCATACTCGCGGGCGGACACGTTTTGCTGGAAGACGTACCAGGGGTGGGCAAAACCACGCTGGCAACCAGCCTTGCCGCCGTGTTGGGGCTGAAATACCAGCGCGTGCAGTTCACCAACGACATGCTGCCCGCCGATTTGCTCGGCATCAACGTATTCCAGCCCAACGAGGGCAGCTTCAAGTTCCATCCCGGCCCTGTGTTCCACCAATTTGTATTGGCAGACGAGATTAACCGCGCCTCGCCCAAGGTGCAATCGGCACTGCTGGAAGCGATGGAGGAGCGGCAAGTGTCGGTGGACGGGCGCACTTACCGCTTGCCCAAGCCGTTTTTGGTGGTGGCAACGCAAAATCCGTCTGAACAGCTTGGCACGTTTCCGCTGCCTGAAAGCCAGTTAGACCGCTTTATGATGCGGTTGAGTATGGGTTATCCCGTGCCCGAAGCGGAAAAGCAGCTTTATTTTCAGGGCGATAGACGCAAGCTGCTGCCCAAGCTGCAAGCGGTGGGCTCGCCCGAAACCTTGTTGCAATGGCAAGAGCAGGTGCAAGCCATCACGCTATCGGAAGCAGTGGCGGATTATATTTTCCGCTTGGTAGCGGCAACGCGCCGCGCGGGGCTGTTTGCCGTGGGGTTAAGCCCGCGTGCAGGGCTGGCGATTGCCAACGCGGCAAAAGCGTGGGCGTTTTTGGAGGGGCGCGATTTTGTGTTGCCCGAAGATGTAAAAGCGGTGTGGGTGCCCGTGGGCAACCATAGATTGCAGTCGTTGCAACAGCAAAACAGCAGCCACGCCTTGATGGAAATTGCCAAAAATGTCGCTGTTTAACCGCAAGCCCAAAGAAACGCTGCTGCTGGCAGAAGAGCGTAGCATCGCAGGGCGACACGTTTCACTGCGCCCCACCAAGCTGTGTATCAGCATGACGCTGTTGAGCGTGGCGATTTGGGTGGGCGCGGTCAATTATCAAGTGAACGTGGCGTATGCGATTTGCTTTTGGGTGCTGGCGTTTATCGGCGTTGCCGCGCTGATGACGCGCCGCCTGCTGCTGGGCTTGCATTTGAACGTGCGCTACGAGGGCGAAGTGTTTGCGGGCGACACCGCCGAGGTGGAAATCGGCACCGAGCATTCGGGCCGCCGCGCGCGCGTGTTTTGGTGGCGTAGCGAATCGCGCGAAGAGGTGGACGAAGACAGCGAAGCCGACCACAGCGCGTGGCAGCGTTGCCAGCTTTCAGGCAGCCTGAAAAGCGAACCGATGCGCTGGCACATCCCCGTGCAACGGCGTGGCTATTTCCCCCGCCCGCTGTTGCTGCGCTTGGCAACATCCGCCCCGTTTGGGATGTTTCACGCCGAATGCCGCGCCGAATGGCACACCGAAGCCGTAGTCTATCCCGCGCCTCTGCCGCACAGCGACTTTGGCACGCACGATGTGCCCGACCCCGAGCAAACCCCGCAACGCGCAGGCATGCACGGCGAAGACATTGCCTTTTTAAAGCCCCACATCAACGGCGCATCGTTGCAGCACATCGCATGGAAAACCTACGCCAAGCGCGGCGAATTGATGGACAAAGTGTTTGACGAGCCGCCGCCCGCCGTGCATAGCGAAATCATCTCGTATCAGGATTACCCCATCGGCACGCCCGCCGACAAACTCGCTAGCCTGCTGGCTTACCGCGTGTTGCAAGCCGACAAAACAGGCGCGCCCTACACGCTGGAACTGCCCAATTTAACGCTTACGCCGCAGAATGGGCTGCGCGAGAAATGTTTGCATGCGCTGGCGTTGATGTGAGCGCGTTGGGATGGTTTTCAGGCTGCCTTTGGGGGATGGGGCAGCCTGAAAACTATTGTGGCGTGGTGGGCATTGTTTCGTTGTTGTGTTGAACTTTATTGGGTTTCAGGCTGCTTTTTTGCGAATTTTGCGAACCAAAGGCAGCCTGAAAATCATTCCTTGCGCTCAATCAGCCCAATTAGTTTTCAGGCTGCCTATCCCCGCGCCATCGGCGTATAATCCGCGCCTTTCATTTTCCCCGCAAAGGACACAACCATGCCAAGCAAAAAAACTATTTTATTCGCGCTGCTGTTGGGCGCGAGCGCATGGGCGCAAGCCCACTACCACGGCATCAGCCACGCCAAGCCGCTCACCTACGACGAACTGCCTGCCGAGTGTCAGCATTATTTCAAACGCGCCGATGCCTGCTTTGCCAAAACCAGTCAAGCGGCGACCATGCCTGCGCGCGAAGCGGTGAAATTTTTGGTGCAAGCCTTGCCCGCCGCCACGCCCAAGCAGCGCGTGGAAATGTGCAAAGTTGCCGAGCGCGATTTCCCTGCGCGGGTGAGCGCGTTGAAGTGCGAGTAAGCGCCTAAGCGAAAGCATAAAAAGGCAGCCTGAAAACGTGTGGATGCGTTTTCAGGCTGCCTTTTTGCGTAGCGGCTCAACGAGTGCGCTGTTTAATGCACACTCACGTCTTCGCCGAAAAATTGTTCGCCTAATTTTTTCAACGTGCCGTCTTTTTGCAATTCTTCCATTGCGCCGTTGATTTTGGCGAGCGCTTCATCGTTGCCCTTGTTGATTACCAAGCCTGCGCCCAGTTTTTCGGTGGCAGGGGTGCGCCATACCGATTTCAAGCCAGAATTAGGGTCTTTTTTCAGATAGTCCAGCAGCGAGAGTTCGTCGTTCAGCGTGAACTCGGCGCGTTTTTGTTGCACGATCAGCAAGCCTTGCGCCATGGTGTCGGTGTGGACGAGGTCTGCGCCCATTTTTTTGGCGACTTCGTCGTAGTTGGAGGCGAGCATGACGGCGGTTTTTTTGCCTTTGATGTCTTCTAGTTTGGCGACATCGGCGTGGTCGGCGCGGGCAACCAGCATTTTGCCGCTCCAGCTGTATGGCGTGGCTTTGTCAAACATGGCTTGGCGCTCGGGCGAGGTGAGAGCGACTTGGTTGGCGACGATGTCAAAGCGTCCTGCTTTTAAGCCTGCCATCATGGCATCCCACGGGGTTTCTTTAAATTCTACTTGCACGCCGAGTTTGGCGGCGACGGCGCGGGTTACTTCCACGTCGTAACCGGTTAATTTGCCGTCTTTTTCGTGGTAGGTGAAGGGGGCGTAGGTGCCCATGGTGCCGACGAGAATGGTTTCTTTGTTGTTGAGTTTGTCTAGCAGGTTTCCGCTGGCTGCGCCTGCGCTGGGAGCGGGGGCGGATGTAGCGGCTTGCGAAGCGGCAGCTGGGGCTGAATCGCCGCCTTTGCCGCAAGCGGCGAGCACAACGGCGAGCGAGAGACCTAATAGCGTGTGTTTAAACATGAATTTTCCTTGTGTGGCGTTGAAAAGGGGGGATTGTAATGGAATCAGCGCGTTGGGCTTAGAATTTTTGATGCTATGGTTTAGGCGCTTGGCTAAGGCAGCCTGAAAAAAGGGTAGGGCGTTTTAGCTACGCTGAACTTCGTTTCAGGCTGCTGGATATTGACGCGCGCCAAAAATCGCGCTGCCGATGCGCACCATGGTAGCACCGCATTTAATGGCGAGATTCATGTCGCCGCTCATGCCCATGGATAACGTGTCGGCTTGCGGGGCGATGGTTTGCAGTTGGGCGAGCAATTGGCGCATTTGGCTGAATTGTTGGCGCAGCTCGGCAGGGTTGGGCGTGTTGCTGGCAACGCACATTAAGCCGCGCAGATTTAGGCGGGGCAGGGCGGCGATGGCTTGGGCAAGCGCGGGCAGCTCATCGGGCGCGATGCCGTGTTTGGCGGGTTCGCGGGCGATGTTGATTTCTATCAGCACTTGCAAATCGGGCAGCAGCGCGGGGCGTTGGCGGCTTAGGCGGTTGGCAAGTTTTTCGCTGTCTAGCGTGTGCAGCCAGTGGGCGTGTTCGGCAACGATGCGGCTTTTGTTGGATTGCACATTGCCGATAATGTGCCAGACGATGTCGGGGCAGTCAACAAGTTGGGGGATTTTGTCGTGCCATTCTTGGATGTAGTTTTCGCCGAAGTGGCGTTGCCCATGTTGATAGAGCGTGCGGATGTGGTCAGCAGGAAAGGTTTTGCTAACGGCAATCAGCTGAACGCTGCCAGCAGGGCGTTGCGCTTGCGCTTCGGCTTGGGCGATTTGGGCTTGGACGGCTTGGAGATGGGCGATAAGGTGGGACATGGTGGGATTTTGGAAGTTGGTTGGAATGGATAGGGCAGCCTGAAAAGGACAGGGGCAGCGTGTGCATTATCATTAATCAGAATGCCTTGTTGATTGGTTTTCAGGCTGCCTTTGGGGGTGGCTGTGAACTGCGTTTTGCTTTGGCTAAATGTGTTGCGTTCATGTTCAAGCCGAAAGCATCGCGGCGCAATTGGAACGACAACTGTTCGCCGCTAAACCACACAGCACGCTGCCAACGCGCCATCAAGCGTTTTCAGGCTGCCTATTGCTGATTTGAATAAGCTGCTGGGCAAGGCTTTGCACGGCGGCGGGCTTGCTTTTGCTGTTGAACTCGCCGTTCAAACTAGACCAGCGCGGATGGGCGCGGGCTTTTTTGAGCGGGTCGGGCAGGTTTTCAGGCTGCCACGGCGGGGCGGCGGGGTGTTGCAGGGCGATGGGGCTTTGGCTGGCGTGCCCGCGGGTTTGCAGCAGGGCGAGCAGGGCGAGGGCGCGGGCGGCAATCAGCGTGAGCGTGGGGTTGTCTATATATAAGGTGTCGGTGCCGTTGATTTTGTGATACAGGCTTTGCCAGTTGGTAACGATGCCGCCGATGATG
The DNA here is from genome assembly GCA_963520365.1 of uncultured Kingella sp. Taxonomy (GTDB): domain Bacteria; phylum Pseudomonadota; class Gammaproteobacteria; order Burkholderiales; family Neisseriaceae; genus Kingella_B. The sequence continues at coordinate 1,323 of CAUQQW010000112.1, read as the reverse complement.
CCGCCCACCGCGCTGCCCAGCCCCAGCGATGTGCCCAGCGTGAGCGCGTCCAGCCCCAGCCCAATAAGCGCGCCCGCCGCCGCGCCTTTGCCAGTGCGGATGCCGTAGGCTTTAAGCTGCTCGGCATCAAACGGGTCTTGGCTGAATGCTTGGATGGCGGATTGGCTGGGGTTTGCCCAGTCGCTTTGATAGAAGCGATAGAGTTGGCTCAGGTGTTGCTGGGTGTGCTGCTCGTGTTGGCGCACGGTGTTTTGCATACTGGTTTGGGCGGCTTCCAGCGGCTCGCTATCGGGCTTGGCGTAGGCATAGGCGGCGATGTTGATCAGGCTTTCGGCGATGATTTGATGGGCGGTTTGGTTGAGCTGCTGCCATTCTTGTTGGCGATGGGCGATAAGCTGGTCAATGTTTTGGCGATTGGGCAGCATGGTGGCAAGGTTGTGCCAGAGTTGGATTTCGCCGTTGAAATCAAAGGCGATGGTGTCAAAGCTGCTGATAACGTGCAAATTGCGGCGGGCGAGCGCGGCTTGCCATGCGGCTAAATCGCTGCCGTGGGTGAAATTGAACACGGGCATAATCGGCTTGGCGCACCAAGATAGGATGGTGAGTTCGTCTTTATATTTGGGCAACACGGGTTCGCGCGCGTCAATAACGTATAAGGCAGTGTCGCTGTTGATAAGCTGGCGCAGCACTTTGGCTTCTTGCGCAAAATCGCTTTGGGCTTCGGGGCTGGCGAGCAGTTGGTTGATGCGTTCAATGCCGTCTTGCTGGGCGCTGGTATTTTGTTCCAGCCAATCCAATACGCCGCCTGCGTCTTCTAGCCCAGGGGTGTCGTAAAGCTGGATTTGCGGTTGGTCTTGGATGTTGATGCTGGCGCTTTCCACATGGCGCGTGGTGGCGGCGGCGTTTTGGACTTCGCCAAATTGGCTGTCGCGCAAGAGCGTGCGGAGCAAAGAAGTTTTGCCTGTGTTGGTGTGTCCAACGATGGCAAGGTGCAATGGGAGCATTTTCAGGCTGCCTAGATGGTAAGAAGCCAGTTCACCATCATCATGGCTACGTTATCTCTTGATACGGCGACGGCGTTGATTTGCTGTGCGCATTGTTTTGCCATTGGCTTGCAACGCGCCGTGTATCTGCACAATGAATAAAGTGAGCCATGCTACTGGTGAACATGGATAGTGAAAAATCCTGTTTCGCGGAGAAACAGGATTTGCGTGTATGGGGTGGCGAGCCTGACCCCCGGCACTGGCTTTTCTAAGTGGGCTGCTGGCTTCCGCCCCTGACCCGTTGCTCAAAATCACCATGCGGGGAGACCCGCCAATGAAG
>CAUQQW010000111.1:0-6283 GCA_963520365.1 uncultured Kingella sp. | reverse complement strand
GATTGCAGGACTGGTTAATGCGATGGGATGAATATTTTCGCAAGAGGTCTAATATCTTTCCCATGATTACTCCATTCCTAAAATAGTGAAATTTGTTTGATTTCTATTCATAATTAATTCAACTTCCATGAATTCCGTAGTAAGTTCTCCACTGTTAATGAATTTAAAAATAATATCTTTTATTTCGTCTATATCATTATCAGTCGGATATATTTTATTCCCAGATATATCCACAACAATAGATTCTTTACCATCCATCATAACCTTAGCAACAAACTTTTCTGTAAAAAGAATATATTTATTAAGCAAATAAGGATCATCAGAATCAAAGGGACCAGATGGTAATGGAATTAAAATAAGTAAATTATTATCTATTTTATAGCAACTGTTAAGGCGATAACATTCACGATTACCATAGGGATCATCTTCATCATCATCTCTTAGTAGATATTCTATATTTGATATATTTATTGTATATCTAGGATAGGATCCACTTTTTCTAATTTCATCTAATTATTTTATATGTTTCTGATCAAAAAGATCAGTAAACTGTTTATTGTCTATGTGGGTTTTAATGCTATTCATAAGTTAATTCCTTTATAAATATAAAACGTTATTGATTCAAATCTAGTTTTAATACATATCCAACTTCCTTATATCATTATAATACCGTTATACCATGAACCCACTCGCTACCGCCTTACTCGCATTCAGCATGTCTGCTGATGCCTTTGCCGCCGCCATTGCGCGCGGTGCCAGCATCGGCAAAACCCGCCATCTGCAAGCCGCACAAATCGCGCTCACCTTCGGCATCGTAGAAACCATCACCCCATTGATTGGCTACGGCGCAGGCACCATCGCCGCCCCCTATATAATAGAAGCCTTTGACCATTGGATTGCCTTTGGCTTGCTGCTGGTGTTGGGCGGCAAAATGATACGCGAAAGCCTATCGCCCGAAGCCGACGACGACAGCGCCGCCCAAGATGCCATGCCGTCCAAATGGCTGCTGCTGATTACCGCCATCGCCACCAGCATAGATTCCATGATTGTGGGCGTGAGCCTTGCTTTTTTGGATGTGAACATCTGGCTCACCGCGCTGGCCATCGGCTCGGCAACCACGCTGATGGCGGTGATTGGCATTAAGCTCGGCGGCGTGTTAGACGGCATCATCGGCAAACGCGCCGAGCTGTTTGGTGGCATCGTGTTAATTGGCATCGGCACGTTTATTTTGTTTGAACATCTTGGTTTGATTGGCTAACTCATTTTTAGCTTCGCAACTCCGCTTTGCTATACAGGCTGCCTAACGTTGCTTGCTGTTACCAACAAAGGCAGCCTGAAAAGCAGCGCAATGCGTTTCTGCCAAGCTAAAACCCATCTCGCCATCTGCGCCCAATCGCTCTCGTTGTTTAAAAGGGCAGGGCATAGGCAGCCTGAAAACCAGTTTCCGCACTTCTCCCCCAAATCGTCCCCACCCCACAAAATCTCCATGAAAAAACTACTCAAAAACTTCCACTATTTCATCCAAGACTACTGGCTCAACGCCAAAAACCCGCTCTCGTAGCTTATCCTAGTGGTGCTCGTGTCGCTTTTGGCTTTGGCGTGGTAAAAATCAACGTGCTCATCACCGAATGGAGCAAAGGCTTTTACGACACCCTGTTTTCCGCCAGCCAAGCGGGCGTGATATACGCGCTTATCTAGTACAGCCCCAAAACAAAACCGTTTGGTATCAAGTCAAACAGTTTTTTGTTGGGTGATGGGTTTTCAGCCGCAGGGCAGGCATCAACGCTCAATCTCCAAACTCATTGGCACTCGCGCTCCATCCCAAAAGGCAGCCCGCGTAGCGAAACGGAATTGCGAAGCTAAAACATTTAAATGGTTTCAGGCTGCCTTTGCTGCTCGCTAATCACTCTGCCGATCAATCCGCCGAATCAATTTAGCAATCTCTTCATGGCTCGGCGTTTCGCCCACCAGCCAGCGAATCACCGCCACGCCCGCCGCTTCCGTTGCCTTGTTTTTGCGGTTATCCGCTTCTTGCCGCTCGGGCAATTCGTGCGAGCGATCGTCCACTTCAATCACCGCAATCGGCGTGCTATCGGCGCGGCAAATCACAAAGTCATAACTCAAACGGCTCACAAAATTAAACCAATAATACGTCTCGCGGCTCTTGGGCACTTCCAACACGCGCGAAGCCTGCACTTGGCTGAAGATCATGTAATCGGGCAGCGCTTCCAGCAAAATAATATACACATCCATTTCCGTTGCCGTCATCAGCGCTCGGCGCAGATAAGGCAGCTTGGGATGCTTTGCCAAAAACGGATTTTTCTTGCGCCGCCGCAGCCCCCAAATCAGCCATAACAGCGCCAGCAACAGCAAAACAATCAACAGCAAAACAAACGAACTCTTCATCAATAGGCAGCCTGAAAAAAGAAAAACAACATCCGCAGCAAACAAACAGCTTTTCAGGCTGCATCAGCGCGGCTCACCAGCAAAGGCATCACCCCCGTTTGTGGCGCAGCCAAAATGGTTTTCAGGCTGCCTAATTGCTGCTGGATTTGCTGGGTAACTTGGTTGGCGCGCTGCATATCATGCGCTGCCACATGGCGCGGATTTTGGTTAAACAAAATCGCATCCAGCAAATGCGCGGCGTGAATATCATCGCGCCAATAATGCAAAACCGCAGGCTCGTTGTCGTCAAACAAGGTGCCTACCACGCTGCTGCCCACCGTTGCCAAGCCCAGCGCGCCATCTTCGCCGCCAAACCGGCGGAACAAATCATCGCGCGGAAAACCGCCACACGCCAAGAAAAACACGCGGCGAAACACCGTGTTGCCGCCCACCGTCATTTGCACGCCATGCCACGCCCGCGCAAAATCAGGCTGCTGGCGATATTTTTCAGGCAGCCCAACCGCTTGCAAGCGCAGGCGCACCAATCCCAAAAAATCAAACTTTTCAAAGGCAAGGCACGCCGCGGCTAACGCGCCGTGTTGGTATTCATCGTCCGCATCCAAAAAAGCAATCAGCGGCGCAGGGCTTTGCAACGCGCCCCAATTTCGCGCCATTGCCGCACCACCGTTTTCAGGCAGCCTGAACGCTTGGATTTTGTTGGGAAACTGTTGTTGCAGCTGCAAAATGGTTTGCCAAGTGTTATCGGTGGACGCATCGTCAATCAGCCAAATGCGCTCGGCTTCGGGTTGGTTCAGGCAGCTTTGCACCGTGCGGGGCAGGGTGTGGGCGGTGTTGTAGCAAGGGATGATGATGTCTAGCATGGAGTGAAATGCGCGGAATATGGATACGAAATAGGATAGGCAGCCTGAAAATGGAAAACACCAGAGGCAGCCTGCGGAGCGCAGCGGAGTTGCGAAGCTAAAACAAGATTAGTGCCTTGTGGTTAGCATTCGTTTAGCTTTAACCATGCGTCTCGTGCCGACGGGGCACTTACTTTTCTTTGCTTCGCCAAAGAACGAGAACCTGCATTCGCTATCTACACGGCTGCTTTTGTATTCATTGAACACGCCTACTGCGTTGGCAAGCCAAGTTAATAGAACCACTATTAACTTGTCTCACCGCCTTGTATTCGTATCCACTGAATACAAAATCCGCTCGCGCAGATAACGAATACAGGTTCTAGCAAAAGAAAGGCGACCCCGACGTGCAGGTTTGGCTGCGCCAAACTTCCCGAAGGCCGCATCCTTATTTTCGGCGCGTGCGAACTAGTCGCACTTCGCGCGCCGTCAGACAAGCGCACGCTTGTTTCCGAAAAAAGAATGCTGCGTTCGGCTGGATGTAGGGGAGATGCAGTAGCCCCAAACGTTTGCAGTAAACTAACCAAGTGGGGCAGCCTGAAACCCACCCTATCTAATAAAAAACCGTTTGGCAGAACACCAAACGGTTTTGTTTTTTCAGGCTGTCTGATGATTTAGCGCAGATTAGTTTTTATCTTGGTCAACCAATTTGTTTTTGCTAATCCAAGGCATCATGCCGCGCAGTTGCGCGCCGATTTGCTCCACAGGATGCGCCGCGTTTTGACGGCGGCGCGCCGTCATGCTGGCGTAATTGGTTGCGCCTTCGGTGATGAACATTTTGGCGTATTCGCCCGATTGGATGCGTTTCAAAGCGTTGCGCATCGCCTCGCGCGATTGCTCGTTGATTACTTCCACGCCTGTAACGTATTCGCCGTATTCCGCGTTGTTAGAAATGGAGTAATTCATGTTGGCGATGCCGCCTTCGTAAATCAAATCCACAATCAGCTTCATCTCGTGCAAGCATTCAAAATAAGCCATTTCAGGCGCATAGCCCGCTTCGGTTAAGGTTTCAAAGCCTGTTTTAATCAGCTCAACCAAGCCGCCACACAACACCGCTTGCTCGCCGAACAAATCGGTTTCGGTTTCTTGGCGGAAATCGGTTTCAATCACGCCGCCTTTGGTGCCGCCGTTTGCCGCCGCGTAAGACAACGCCACATCGCGCGCCTTGCCCGTTGCATCTTGGTGCACCGCAATCAAAGAAGGCACGCCGCCGCCTTTCAAAAACTCGCTGCGAACGGTATGCCCTGGGCCTTTGGGCGCAATCATAATCACATCAACACCTTTGGGCGCAACGATTTGGTTGTAATGAATATTAAAGCCGTGGGCAAATGCCAACGCCGCGCCGTCTTTCAAATTAGGCGCGATTTCGTTTTTGTACACCAGCGGTTGGTTTTCATCAGGCAGCAAAACCATCACCACATCCGCCGCTTTGGTGGCTTCGGCAACGGTGCGCACATCAAAACCCGCCGCAACGGCTTTGTTCCAAGACGCGCCTTGGCGCAAACCCACCACCACGTTTACGCCGCTGTCTTTCAAATTGGCAGCGTGCGCATGACCTTGCGAGCCGTAGCCAATAATCGCCACGGTTTTACCTTTGATTAGGGATAAATCAGCATCTTTGTCGTAAAAAACTTTCATTTCATTTCCTTTATTGGCAAAAGATTTAAGAAGAGAGGACTTGTTGATTTTCACCTACCTGACAAAGGGGCAGTTTCGTTTGGAAACGGCAGCTTTATCAAATCGGGCAACGGTTGTGCCGTTGTCGTGCGATAAAAATGCAAAGCGTGCGCATGGTACACCATTTGTAACGAAACGTAAATTTAAGGCAGCCTGAAAACCATTCATGCCAACATATTTACGTTAAAATACGCCATTTTTTACCGCACCGCGCCAAGCAGTATGTCCGAAATCAAAAACTACATGACCCCCGCAGGACACGCCGCCCTGCAAAACGAGCTTTATCAACTGGTAAACAAAGAACGCCCCGAAATCGTGCAAATTGTGAACTGGGCAGCCAGCAATGGCGACCGCAGCGAAAACGGCGACTACCTATACGGCAAACGCCGTATGCGCGAAATAGACCGTCGCATTCGCTTTTTAACCAAACGCCTGCAAGACGCGGTGGTGGTAAACCCCGAAACGCGCGAGCCCACCGACCAAGTATTCTTCGCCGCCACGGTTACGCTGGAACGCGGCAACGGCGCAGAGCAAACCGTCCGCATTGTCGGCGAGGACGAAATTGATGCCGCGCACAACAAAATCTCGTGGAAATCGCCGCTTGCCCGCGCCCTGATTAAAGCGCGCGAGGGCGACAGCGTGTGGCTCAACACCCCCGATGGGCGCGAGCAGATTGAGATTTTGGCGGTGGAATATATCAAGATTGATTAGCCCGCTGGCAACAAATTTTCAGGCTGCCTTCAATACCGCCAAAGGCAGCCTGAAAACATCATTTCGCATTATTAGGCAGCCTGAAAATGACCCCGCGTATCTTTATCACCACCGCCGTACTCAAACTGCTTATCGCCATCGCCCACCTGATTGCATGGTGGCTGCTGATGATGGCGATGGCGTGGGGCTTTCAGCAGCTGCCCGCCGAGCAATACGCGCAAGGCGACGCAATCAGCCCGATGTTCACCGTTTTGGTGCGCACGCCGCAGGGCGAGGTTTTGCCGCAGCGGCTGCAAAATCTGAAAAGCAACGAAACTCTGCTGCGCCAAGCGTTCAGCCGCGATGATGAGAACGGTCGGTTTTTCAGCCTAACGCCCGTTGCGCCCGATGCGTTTGAATTGTTTGTGAACTACGACACCGCGCAGCTCACGCAGCGATACCGCATCACGGCGGATAACCAAGTGGTGCCGCTGTCGTTTAAATTGTGGAGCGTGGGGCATGGCTTTATCCTGTTTTTGCTGTCGTTCCCGCTGTTTGCGCTACTCAAATGGCTGCTGCGCCGTTGGCTTTTCAGGCTGCCTTTGCGGCACAGC
>CAUQQW010000110.1:0-6284 GCA_963520365.1 uncultured Kingella sp. | reverse complement strand
TACCCAGTACTTTAAAGCGTTTTTTCGCGCTAGACTTGGTTTTCATTTTAGGCATGGGAAAACTCCATTCATTTTTAAGATAAGGCATCGGGCGTTTGCCATACAGCAATGCTTAAAACCCGAAACCACGGTTTTATGCCGCTAGAAAAAACATTTTCCTGACGCGGCGTGTATCAGGAAAATGCGGAATTATACGGTTATTTTTTCTTGGGTGCAAGCATCATCACCATTTGGCGACCTTCTAACTTGGGGAAAGATTCAATTTGCGCATCTTCCGCCACATCTGCTTTCACGCGTTCCAAAAGTTGTGCGCCAATTTGTTGGTGTGCCATTTCGCGCCCACGAAAGCGCAAGGTGATTTTGACTTTGTCGCCTTCGGCTAAAAATTCGCGTACTTTTCGCATTTTGATGTTGTAGTCGCCATCGTCTGTGCCAGGGCGGAATTTGATTTCTTTAATTTGGACTTGCTTTTGTTTTTTCTTGGCTTCGTCGCGTTTTTTGGATTGCTCGTATTTGTATTTGCCAAAATCCATCAGTTTGCAAACAGGCGGTTTGGCGGTGGGAGAAATTTCCACCAAATCAACGTCTTGTTCTTCTGCCATAGACATGGCTTCTTTTAGGCTCACAACGCCAAGTTGCTCGCCGTCGCCACTGATTAAGCGCACTTCTTTGGCGGTGATTTCGCCGTTGATTCGTGCTTCGCGTTCTTGCTGTGCGATGATGAATGCTCCTATAAAAATTGATGTTTCAGGCTGCCTCAATGCCGTTGCGCAACCTGCTGAATGAAAGGGCGTATTTTAAACGTTTTGCAGGGGTTTTGTGAAGTTTGTTTAAGATTTTTGTGGCGAGGCAGCCTGAAAATAAGCAGACACCAGCCACCTCAACTACATATATGTGGCTGTATTCAATTATTTGCTGCCAATCATCCCCGTAACATTGCCCTATAGATTTGGATAAAATTTTTCCTCTACTAGCTCCTGAATATAATCTTCACGAATCTCGCCAATTCCATCATCCGATTGATAGGGATAGTAATAACACTGCTCCGCTTCATCAAACCGTGGTCTTCCATTAATTAGCACCTTTCTAGGGCTACTGTAATCATTAACTAAAACCACATTATTTTCTTTATAGCGTGGCTTATTTTTCTCACATTGAGAATTTAATAAACTACTCATAATTAAAAACTCCTAAAAATTAAAACTCTGCTTTTAGTTCTTCTTGCAGCCGTTCAATAAAATCTTCCACTTTCAGGCTGCCTAAGTCTTCGGCTTTTTTGCGCACGGCAACTTGCCCGTTTTCCATTTCTTTGTCGCCAATCACGATTTGATATGGATAGCGTTGCGAGCTGTTGTCGCGGATTTTGTAGCCGATTTTTTCATTGCGCAAATCCAATTCGGTGCGGAAACCTGCGGCTTGCAGTTTGGCAACCACTTGGCAGCAATAATCGGCTTGTTTTTCGGTGATGTTCATTACCACCATTTGCACGGGGGCGAGCCACAGCGGGAACGAGCCTGCGTGCTGTTCAATCAGGATGCCGATAAAGCGTTCCAGCGAACCCAAAATGGCGCGGTGCAGCATCACGGGGCGGGCGCGGTTGTTGTCGCGGGTAACGTATTCGGCGTCTAGTCTTTCAGGCAGCACGAAGTCTAGCTGGATGGTGCCGCATTGCCATGAGCGTCCGAGCGCGTCTTTGATGTGGTATTCCACTTTGGGCCCGTAAAACGCGCCTTCGCCTGGCAGCTCTTGCCATGTTACGCCGCAAGCGGTGAGCGCATCGCGCAAGCCTTGTTCGGCTTTATCCCAAATTTCGTCGCTGCCGGCGCGTTGCTCGGGGCGCAATGAAAGTTTGATGCTGACATCGTGGAAACCAAATTGGCGATAGATTTTCATCACCAATTGGTTAAAGGCGCGGGTTTCTTCGGCGATTTGGTCTTCGGTACAGAAAATATGGGCATCGTCTTGCACAAAGCCGCGCACGCGCATCAGACCGTGCAATGCGCCGCTGGGCTCATTGCGGTGGCATGAGCCAAATTCTGCGAGGCGCATCGGCAAATCGTTGTAGGAGCGCAAGCCGTGGTTGAAAATTTGCACATGACCGGGGCAGTTCATGGGTTTGACGGCGTAGTCGCGTTTTTCGGACGATGTTAAGAACATATTGTCTTTGTAGTTTGCCCAATGCCCTGATTTTTCCCAAAAAGTTTTATCCATGATTTGCGGGGTTTTGACTTCTTGGTAGCCTGCGGCGGTGAGTTCGCGGCGCATGTGTTGTTCAATCACTTGCCACAGCGTCCAACCGCGTGGATGCCAGAACACCATGCCTGGGGCTTCGTCTTGCAGGTGGAACAGGTCTAGCTGTTTGCCCAGCTTGCGGTGGTCGCGTTTTTCGGCTTCTTCAATGCGCGTGATGTAGGCTTTGAGCTCGTCTTTGTTTGCCCATGCTGTGCCGTAGATGCGTTGCAATTGCTCGTTGTTGCTGTCGCCGCGCCAGTATGCGCCTGACACTTTGGTGAGCTTGAAGTTTTTGAGGAAACGGGTGTTGGGAACGTGCGGCCCGCGGCACATATCCACATATTCTTGGTGGTAATACATGCCCATGGCGGTGATGTCGTCTGCCATGTCGTCAATCAGACGCAGTTTGTAGTCTTCGCCACGTTGTTTAAAGATTTCAATCACTTCGGCGCGTGGGGTCATTTTTTTGATAACGTCGTAGTCTTGATTAATCAGCTCTTTCATGCGCGTTTCAATGGCGGCGATGTCTTCGGGGGTGAAGGGTTTTTCGCTGAAAATGTCGTAGTAAAAGCCGTCTTCAATCACGGGTCCGATGACCATTTTAACGTTTGGGAACAGTTGTTTAACGGCGTGCCCAACCAAGTGGGCGCAGGAATGGCGGATGATTTCTACGCCTTCTGGGTCTTTGGGGGTGATGATTTGCACGCTGGCATCTTCGGTAATTGGGTCGCTGGCATCGCGCAAAATGCCGTTTACTTTGCCTGCCACAGTGGCTTTTGCCAGCCCTGCGCCGATGTCGGCGGCAATTTGGGCGATGGTGGTGGGGGATTCGTATTGGCGGATTGAGCCGTCTGGTAGAGTGATGTTGATTTGGGACATGGTTGCTCCGAAAGGGTAATGTGGTTTTCAGGCTGCCTCAAATCGCGCCCGAAAAAACGCGAAATTATAGAGATTATGGTCTTGATAAACAAGGCAACTGGGGTTTTCAGGCTGCCTCTATCCCCCAAAGGCAGCCTGAAAACCCTCAAAACATCTCTTTCATCGCCTGCTCAATAACCGCCAGCTGCTGTTTATAGCGGCGGCAGCGATAGCACATCAGCAAATGCGTTTGCAAAAACAAGACCTCTTGGCGCGTTAGCGGCGCGCCGTCCAGCCGTTTGGATAAAAGATAAGTTGCTTTGCGGCATCGTTTCATCGCTCGCTCCCGTTAAACCATTTCACTTGCAAACATTGGCGCAGCCCTTCGCGGGCGCGGTGCATCACGGTGTGGAAATTTGCCACCGAAATGCGGCATTGCTGCGTAATCTCATCGCGCGTTAAGCCGATGATTTCCGCCATCATAAACACCCGCGCCGTGTTTTCAGGCAGCCGATACAGGCAGATTTGCAAGGTTTCGTAGAATTCTTTTGTTTTCAGGCTGCCTTCGGGGTTACCCCATGCTTCGGGCGTGGCGGCTTCCGTCCAATGCCCGTCTGGCAAAAAACAATCTTCAAACGCCTCGTCCAGCGCGTGTTCTTCCTGCGAAACGATAATCGCGCGCTGATGCGTTTGGCGGCGGAAATAATCGCGTAATTTGTTTTTCAAAATGCCGATGAGCCAAGTGCCCAACTGCGCGTCGCCCCGAAACTGCTCCTGCGCCTGATAGGCGGACAACACCGCTTCCTGCACCAAATCTTCTGCCACATCGGGCTGATGGGGCAGCTGGATTTGGGCAAAGCGCAGCAAATCGCGGCGGATGCGGTCAAGCTGGGCAGGGTCTAATTGGGAAAAAATCATACAATCCTGATGGGCAAAAAAACGCATTATATGAAAACAGGCTGCTTCGGATAATCGAGGCAGCCTGAAAATTACATATGCTTGTGCATATTCATCTGTTCGTGCTTACGCATAGAACGCTGGTTTTTGCCGTGCATATTGCGTTTCATTTTGGACTTATTCATGTTGTGATTCATGTTTTTGTCCATCATCGGCTGCTTCATGTTCATGTTGTCATGCATCATGGGCTTCTCCATACCCATGTTGTCATGCATGCCGTCGTGCTTCATGTTCATGTCGTGTGCGTGCACACCCACAGCCAAAAAACCCAAAACTGCACATACCATTATTTTTTTCATGATTTTTCCTTTATAGACTTCGTAGATAGTAAACGAATGTGCCAAAGCATCATTCACCCCATTAGACGCGCGGCACGCAAAATCCTGACACAAAAATCACAAAATATTTTTAATTTATTGATTTTTATTGAAAAATAATTACACGCGCAAAAAACGGTATAATCCGCGCTTCAATAAAAACAGGAAAAACCATGCTCAATTTCACCCTACACAAAAAAGACGGCTACGCCCGCCGCGCCACGGTAGAACTCAACCACGGCAAAATAGAAACCCCCGTGTTTATGCCCGTTGGCACTTATGGCTCAGTAAAAGCCATGACGCCGCAAAATCTGCACGACATCAACGCGCAAATCATCTTGGGCAATACCTATCATCTCTGGCTGCGCCCCGGTTTAGAAGTGATAGAACAATTTGGCGGGCTGCACGACTTTATCGGCTGGCACAAACCCATTTTGACCGATTCTGGCGGCTTTCAAGTGTTCAGCCTATCCGATATGCGCAAGCTCACCGAAGAAGGTTGCACCTTCAAAAGCCCGATTAACGGCGACAAATTATTCCTATCGCCCGAAATTTCCATGCAAATCCAAACCGTACTCAATTCCGATATTGTGATGCAGTTAGACGAATGCACCGAAGGCAACGCCAGCCACGCCGAAGCGCGCAAATCGCTGCAAATGAGCCTGCGCTGGGCGGAACGCAGCAAAAAAGCGTTTGAAGATTTGGGTAACCCCAACGCGCTGTTTGGCATTATTCAAGGCGCGATGTATGAAGATTTGCGCGAAGAATCGCTGCGCGGACTGGAAGACATTGGCTTTAAAGGCATTGCCATTGGCGGGTTGAGCGTGGGCGAGCCCAAGCCCGAAATGTATCGCATGCTGCGCGCGCTGGCACCGATGCTGCCTGAAAACAAGCCGCATTATTTGATGGGCGTGGGCACGCCCGAAGATTTGGTTTACGGCGTGGCGCACGGTGTGGATATGTTTGACTGCGTGATGCCCACGCGCAACGCCCGCAACGGCTGGCTGTTCACGCGCTTTGGCGACATCAAAATCAAAAACGCCAAGCACCGCCACGACACGCGCCCGCTGGACGAAAGCTGCACTTGCTATGCCTGCCAGAATTTCAGCCGCGCCTATTTGTATCACTTGCATAAAGTGGGCGAGATTTTGGGCGCGCAGCTCAACACCATTCACAATCTGCATTTTTATCAAACCATTATGCAAGAAATGCGCGACGCGATTGAAACGCAGCAATTTGCCGACTGGCAAGCGCGTTTCCACGAAAACCGCGCACGCGGCACGGATTGATTTATCAACAAGGCAGCCTGAAAATTATTTTAAAGGAACAAAAATGGAAATTTTGTGTGCACCCAATGTCAATCATGATATGGCTGATAATTTAGATAAAATTAATGGTTACTTAGCTGCGTTGGCAGATTTTTGCACGCCTGAATCTAATGTTTTAGCCGATTTTTATATTGAAAAAATTGAAATTGAAACAATTGAACTGGAAAGTTTGATTCATTATTATCGTGATATTTTAGAGATTGATATGGTTTGTTCTCAAATTGAATCGTATCAAAATCAATCAGATATATTTCAATCTATTCAAAATATTTTGAAAAAGATGTTTTGTTTTGAACATTATATTTTTCCGCAATGTGCAAAACGTGATGAACCTGTGGTTGCTTATCAACATATTGAAGAACATACGGAATATTTAACTAATCGGATTATGCGGTTAGATGATATTCAGGCTGCCGCTTTACCAAAAGATTGGGTGAAAATTCCTAATGGTCGCTACTGGTATGAATGCTATTGGGAAGATTTGTTTTTGCTTGGTAAAACAGGTATTTATGTATTGCACTTAGGTTTTTCAGATTAACTTACATTCGCCTCCCAAGTGCAACACTTTCTAAAAACAAGAAGGTCAGTATGC
>CAUQQW010000109.1:0-6320 GCA_963520365.1 uncultured Kingella sp. | reverse complement strand
TAAATGTCTTGGTGGGAATTTAGGGGATTTTGGGGAATTTTGCAAAGGTCTCTATTTGCATAGGCAGATTTGATGACATAAAAGCGCGGATACAAGGCAAAAAGCACAGCAAGGTTGAACACCTTGCGAGCATTTTTAACGCAGTAGCCGCGTTTGTAGGGCATTAAAGATGCCTATGCAAATAGTGAATACAGGTTCTTAGTCTGCCTTTGGGCTATAATCGCCCCCTTTTAGCCACGCCTTTTAAAACGCCCATGAACATTTTCTACGAAGACGGCGGCAGCCTGAAAGTTGCCAGCATCGTCCAAAAAAACGACGCCACCTACCAAGCCGACACCCAACACGGCAAGCGCGTCAAAATCAAAGCCGCCAGCGCATTCATTGAATTTGATGGCGACATGGATACCTTTTTATCCGCCGCGCAAAGCGAAGCCGCCGAAATAGACACCGCGCTGCTATGGGAAGCCGTGGGCGAAGACGAATTCTCCGCCGAGCAAGCCGCCGCCGAATATTTTGGCAGCCAAGCCAGCAAAACCCAGCTTGCCGCCACCATCATCGCGCTATACGCCGCGCCGATGTATTTTCACAAAAAAGGCAAAAACCATTTTCGCGCCGCGCCTGCCGATATTTTGCAGCAAGCCCTTGCCACCATGCAGCGCAAAGCCGAGCAAGAAGCGCAAATGCAAGCATGGGCAGAGAGTATGGTTTCAGGCTGCCTGCCCGATGCCATCGCCGCCGATTTGCCCAAAATTTTGCACGCGCCCGATAAGCAAGCGCTGTCCTACAAAGCCTTTTGCAAAGCCGCCGACACGCTCAAACTTTCCGCCTACGAGCTTGCCAAACACATCGGTGCCATCCAAGCCTTGCCCGATTATTTGGTGCAACGCTTTGAATACAAAAACTTTCCGCAAGGCATAGGCTTTGCAAACGTTGCCGCGCCAAGGCAGCCTGAAAACAATTTACCCCTTGCCGAAAACGTGCGCGCCTTTTCCATTGACGACCGCGACACCAACGAAGTGGACGACGCGCTTTCGGTGCAAGATTTGGGCAACGGCAGCAAGCGCATCGGCATCCACATCGCCGCCCCCGCGCTTGCCATTGAAGCCGACAGCGAAATGGAGCGCATCATTTTCCAACGCCAATCCACCGTTTACTACCCTGCGCACAAAATCACCATGCTGCCTGAAAACTGGATTAGCACGTTTAGCCTAGACGCAGGCGCAGCACGCCCCGCATTCAGCGTGTATTTCAACGTTTCGCCCGATGGCGAACTTTCCGCGCCCGAAACCAAAATTGAGCGCGTGTTCATTGAAACCAACCTGCGTATTCAAGACATTGAACCCTTTTTCAACAGCGAAACAGGCATCGGCAGCGCAACCGAGCCGCAGTTTCCCCATCATGCCGATTTAATCTACTTGCTCCATTTGGCGCACAGTTTGCAAAAACGCCGCGATCGCTACGAAGACCCCGACGCGCCAAAAAAATACGACTACGGCATTGAATTTGACGCGCAAGGCAAGGTGCAAATTGTGCGCCGCGAGCGCGGTTCGCCGATAGACACGCTGGTGAGCGAAATGATGATTTTGGCGAACACCACATGGGCGCAAATGCTCCACGATAACGACATCAGCGGCATTTTTCGCGTGCAGCCGAGCGGGCGCGTGCGCATGAGCACCCAATCCGAGCCGCACATCGGCATGAACGTGCAACATTATGGCTGGTTCACATCGCCGCTGCGCCGCGCCTGCGATTATGTGAACCAAAAGCAACTGCAAACGCTGCTGCAACACACGCCGCCGCGCTTTGGCAAAAACGACAGCGCGTTGTTCGCCGAGCTTGCCGCGTTTGAAAGCACCTACGCCGCCTACCGCGAGTTTCAAGACAGCATGGAAAGCTATTGGTCTTTGGTGTGGCTGGAACAAGAAAACATCCGCGAAATCAACGCCACCGTGTTAAAAGAAGATTTGGTACGCATTGAAGGCTTGCCGCTGGTTGCCCGCGCCACGGGCATTCCAATGGAAATCGCGCCCAAGACTTTGGTGAAACTGGCGGTTAGCGAAGTGGACAGCGAAAAGCAGTTTATCGCGTTGAAGTATGTGAACGTGGCGGCGTAGTTTGCCAAGGCAGCCTGAAACGGGGGAACGTGCGTTTCAGGCTGCCTTTTTGTTTGCTTGTGCGCCAAACGGCAGCCTAAAAACTGTTGCCCACCTGCCAAACGAAACGGCGCATGAAATGGCGTAAACAAAATAACGCCGTTGAGCAACCCGCGCTCGCTTGCCAAGCTGTTTCGCATTTTCAGGCTGCCTATTCGTGCTTACCTTCGCAGCCAAAGGCAGCCTGAAACCTCGTCCGCCCACATTTTCAGGCTGCCCTTTGCCATTTCCTTTAAAATAGCCCCGTTCTTGCTTATTCAAAAAACATCATGTCTAAACCTCTTATCATTGCCCTATCCGCAGGCGAAGCCTCGGGCGATTTGCTCGGCGCGCACCTAATTGAAGCCATCAAAAAACAACGCCCCGATGCCCAATTTATCGGCATCGGCGGCGCGCGCATGATTGCCGCAGGCTGCCAAAGCCTGTTTGACCAAGAGCGCCTTGCCGTGCGCGGCTATGCCGAAGTGATCAAACGGCTGCCTGAAATCTTAAAAATTCGCCGCGAGCTGGTGGCGCGGTTAAAACAGCTTCGTCCCGATGTATTCGTGGGCATTGATGCGCCCGATTTTAATCTGGGCGTGGCAGAGCAGCTCAAAGCAGCAGGCATTCCCACTGTGCATTATGTTTCGCCCTCGGTGTGGGCATGGAAGCGCGAGCGGGTGAACAAGATTGTGCGGCAAGTGAACCAAGTGCTGTGCCTGTTTCCGATGGAAGCGCCGTTGTATGAAGCGGCAGGCGGCAAGGCGCTGTTTGTTGGGCATCCGCTGGCGCAAACGCTGCCGATGCAGCCTGATAAAGCCGCCGCGCGCGAACGGCTGAAACTCGCCGCCGCCACGCCCGTGTTTGCGATTTTGGCGGGCAGCCAAGTGAACGAAATCAACCAAATGGCGCCGATTTACTTTCGCACCGCGCAGCTGATTTTGCGCGAATTGCCCGACGCGCAGTTTATCGCGCCCTACCCCACCGCCATCGCGCGCGAGCGTTTGCAATATTTTCTCGCGCAGCCTGAATTTGAAAAACTGCCGATTCGCCTGCAAGCGGCGCGCACCGAGCTGGCGTGCACGGCGGCGGATGCGGTGCTGGTTACCAGCGGCACGGCAACGCTGGAAGTGGCGCTGTGCAAACGCCCGATGGTGATCAGCTACAAACTTTCCGCGCTCACTTATTGGCTGGTAAAGCGCAAAATCCAAGTCTCACACGTTGGCTTGCCCAATATTTTGTTGAACAAAGATGCCGTGCCCGAATTGCTGCAAGCCGATGCCACGCCCGAAAAACTCGCCGCCGCGCTGCTGGATTGGTATCGGCAGCCTGAAAAAGTTACCGCGCTGGAAAACGATTTTGTGCAACTGCATGAAATGCTGCGATTAAATACGGATGAACTGGCGGCAAATGCCGTGTTGGCGGAATGCCGTTAGGCAGCCTGAAAACGAGCGAAGCGAGTTCCCGTGAAACCAAAACCACAAACCGCAGTAAAATACCCCCAGCCCGCTTTCAGGCTGCCTCAAACGAAAGGAAATATGATGCGAACCCAATCATTTATCGCCCTCGTTACCGCATTGAGCTTGCTTACTGCCGCCCCGCTTGCCCAAGCGCGCAACACGCTGAAAAAGCCGCTGATTGAGCGCATAGACGGCGCGCTCGCCAAAGCCCAACGCACGCGCGAAAGCCGCGCCCTGATCCGCAAGCAGCGCAGACAGCAGGAAACCGCCAAACAAAAAACGCGACAAGAACGCGCCTCCGCGCCAGCCGCGCCGCAGAACTAATCCGCATTAGCAAAAAAGGCAGCCTGAATATGTTTTCAGGCTGCCTTTTGGTTTAACTCTGTTTCAGATTTTGCGTGCCGGCCTTATCGGCGAATAACTTTTAGACTGAAATTTTGGCAAAATCTGTACGCGATGGCGCGGCGGCTTGCCGACATTTTGCCAATCAACCGAACCCTGTTGCATCAACCATTTGACGACGAGCCATCGCCGCTCCATTTTGGTTTTCAGGCTGCCTTTGGAGTTTAAGCAAAGGTTTCAGGCTTGAGCTGTTTCAAGCGGTCAAACTCACCGCGCCGTTTACGCTTTTCAGGCTGCCTTGGGCATCGTTCGCGCAAAGGCAGCCTGAAAAGCCATCCAACCCTAGCCGCGCCCAATCGCCTTGTCCGCAATATCCGTCCGATATTGCATGCCATCAAACTGCACTTCTACCAACGCCTGATACGCCTGCTGCTTGGCGGCGGCAACATCGTCGCCCAAACCCACCACGCACAGCACGCGCCCGCCGTTGGTGATGATTTCGCCGCGCTCGTTTACCACCGTGCCCGCATGGAACACCTTGCCGATGTGGTTCGCCGCATCAATGCCATGGATAACGTCGCCTTTTTTCGGCGTGTCGGGATAATTCTGCGCCGCCAGCACCACGCCCACGGCGGTTTGCGCGTTCCATTGCGCGCTGGCGCTGTCCAGTTTGCGATTTAACGCAGCTTCAATCAAATCCACCAAATCGCTGTCCAAGCGGCTCATAATTGGCTGCGTTTCGGGATCGCCAAAGCGGCAGTTAAACTCAATCGTGCGCGGCGTACCTGCCACATCAATCATCAAGCCTGCGTATAAAAATCCTGTGAATTCAATGCCATCGACTTTCATGCCGCGCACGGTGGGCAAGATGATTTCGTCCATCACGCGCTGATAAACCGCATCGCTCACCACAGGCGCGGGGCTGTATGCGCCCATGCCGCCTGTGTTCAAGCCTTGGTCGCCGTCCAGCAGGCGTTTGTGGTCTTGGCTGGTTGCCATCGGCAACACGTTGTCGCCATCGGACATCACGATAAAGCTGGCTTCTTCGCCCTGCAAAAAGTCTTCAATCACCACGCGCGCGCCCGCGTCGCCCATTTTGTTGCCCAGCAGCATATCGTCAATGGCGGCGTGGGCTTCGTTTAGCGTCATGGCAACGATGACACCTTTGCCCGCCGCCAAGCCATCCGCCTTAATCACAATCGGCGCGCCTTTTTGGTTCACATAATCGTGCGCGGCTTGGGCGTTGGCAAAGGTTTGGTATTGCGCGGTGGGAATACCGTGCCGCTGCATAAAGGCTTTGGCGAAATCTTTGGAACTTTCCAGCTGGGCGGCGGCACGAGTCGGCCCGAAAATCGGCAGCCCTGCGGCGCGAAAATCGTCCACGATGCCTGCGGCAAGCGGCGCTTCGGGTCCAACCACGGTGAAGGCGATGCTTTCTTGTTGGCAAAAGGCGATTAAATCAGCGTGGGCGGTGAGCGCGAGATTACGCAGCTTGGGTTCGGCGGCGGTGCCTGCGTTGCCCGTAGCAACGTAAACAATGGCGACTTTGGGCGATTGGGCGAGCTTCCATGCAAGGGCGTGTTCGCGGCCGCCGTTGCCGATAACGAGAAGTTTCATGTTTTGTCCTTTGGGTGCAAATGATGGGAAGGGGTGTTGTCGCTATGTTTTCAGGCTGCCGCTGATATGGCGTGCGCTAAGGCAGCCTGAAAACGGAAATGGTGTGGATTGATTTTCAGACTGCCTATCTACTTCTACCGCCCATATCTTGATTTTGCTCTCGCTCCATCGCTTTCCTTTGCTCTTCCATTTCCTTATTTTGTTCAAACTGGATAATTTCTCGCATACTTTCTTTTTAAGGAATAACAGTAACTTTATTGGCAATTATTTCACTATAACGCAGATCAGGCTAAAAGATAAATACTTACATTCGCATACTAAGTGCCCCCCTAGATAAGAAGCGTAAACCCACCTCAAAACAACATCTCAGGCGCCGCATAACCCAAAGACTTTCTCGGACGGCGGTTAAGGGTAGTTTCAACTGCCCTTATTTCCTCATCCGTAATTACCCTAAAATCCGTCCCCTTAGGGAAATACTGCTGTATCAAACCATTCGTATTTTCCACCAACCCCTTCTCCCATGAGTGATAAGGACGGCAGAAATAAGTAGCAGCATTCAAAGCCTTAGCAATCAATGTATGACGGTAAAACTCCTTACCATTATCCATCGTAATGGTATGCACCCACTTTTTGTACTTTCTCAGCATAGCAATTACCATTTGCGCCGTATCTTCAGCTTTAAAGTTTTCTATTTTACGAATCAGCGTTAATTTAGTTTGGGGCTGTACTAGATAAGCAGTCATGTTAGACTGCAAAAATGAAGATAACT
>CAUQQW010000108.1:0-6371 GCA_963520365.1 uncultured Kingella sp. | reverse complement strand
CGCGCGGGGTGCAGGGGCTTGCCCCTGCTCGTGGTAGGCGGCGAAACGCCTGCGCTGGCAAAAAATCTGCCATATCAAAGGCAGCCTGAAAGCCGTATTGCCGATTTTCAGGCTGCCGTTTACACAGTGTTTACAATAAGGCAGCCTGAAAAGCCAAATCGGAGTATAATTCGCCATCGTTCATTCCATCGGCAGATGCCGATTTTTCTTTTGTGTTTTTCAATCAAAACAAGGACATTCTCATGGCAAACATTCTCGTTCTCCCCACTTGCGCGCACGTTGATGCCGCTGCTGTTGCCCAAAGCATTGCCGCTGCGCTGCCCGATGCGGTGGTGTTCAACCCCTTAGTCGATGCGCAACGCGCGGCTAATCTAATCGCCGCAGGCAAAGCCGACGACTGGTTTGATGCTTTGGTGGGCGAAGTTGCCGCGCTGGGCAAAAAAAATGTGGTGATTCAAGGCATTCAAGCGGATGCGGAAAACATTTTCCTTGCTGCGCAAAACATCGCGCTGGCAACTTCATTCAACGCGCAAATCGTGTTTGCTTCGTCTAACGAAGCGGGCGCGGAACAACGCGTGGCGTTGGCAAAACAAGCGTTTGCAGGCAACACCGTGTTCTTTGCGGGCGTGGTGGGCAATGCTGCTGCCGCGCAAGCCAATGATTTGGCTGATTTGGGCGCAGAAGGCAGCCTGAAAACGGCTGAACTGGCGCAAATCGCCGCTGCCAACACCGACCGCGTTTCGCCCGCGCAATTCCGTTACAACATGATTGATTCGGCACGCAAAGCCAACAAGCGCATCGTGTTGCCCGAAGGCGCAGAGCCGCGCACCGTTCGCGCCGCTGCGATTTGCCACGAAAAAGGCATCGCTCGCTGCGTGCTGTTGGCAACCCGCGCCGAAGTGGAAGCCGTTGCCAAAGAACACAACATCGCGCTGCCCGAGAGCTTGGAGATTATTGACCCCGCTTCTTTGGTGGAACAATACGTTGCGCCGATGTGCGAATTGCGTAAATCCAAAGGTTTAACCGAAGAGCAGGCGCGCAGCCAGCTGCAAGACACTGTTGTGCTCGGCACGATGATGATGGCGCAAAACGATGTGGACGGCTTGGTATCAGGCGCGGTGCACACGACTGCCAACACCATCCGCCCTGCCTTGCAGTTAATCAAAACCGCCCCTGGCGAAAGCATTGTATCCAGCGTGTTCTTTATGCTGCTTCCTGGTCAAGTGGTGGTGTATGGCGATTGCGCGGTGAACCCCAATCCAACCGCCGAGCAAATGGCAGAAATCGCCATCCAATCGGCAAAATCTGCCAAAGCGTTTGGCATTGAGCCGCGCGTTGCGATGATTTCTTATTCAACCATCAATTCAGGCAGCGGCCCTGATGTGGATTTGGTGGTGGAAGCCACGCGCTTGGTAAAAGAAAAAGCGCCCGAATTGGCGGTGGATGGCCCGCTGCAATACGACGCGGCGGTGGTGGAAAGCGTGGCGCAATCCAAAGCACCCAACAGCCCTGTTGCGGGCAAAGCCAATGTGTTCATCTTCCCGAACCTAACCACAGGCAACTGCACCTATAAAGCGGTGCAACGCAATGCGAATGTGTTGAGCGTGGGCCCGATGCTGCAAGGTTTGCGCAAGCCTGTGAACGATTTGTCGCGCGGGGCGTTGGTGGAAGATATTGTTTACACCATTGCGCTCACCGCCATCCAAGCAACGCAAAAATAATCGCGCCTAGCGTGTGAAACCCAAGGCAGCCTGAAAATGGATGGGATTCCGTTTTCAGGCTGCCTTTGATTGGCGTGGCAGCTCATCGCCACAGAGCGATGGCTTGCAACACCAGCGGTTATAATCAGCAAAATGTCGGCGAGCCGCCGACGCTCCATTTGGGCAGCCTGAAAATCCCTAAACCGAGTTTCAGGCTGCCTTTTTTGCGCGATTTATTCGGTTTGGCTCAACAGCGCATTCATTCACCGCCCGCTCACAGCATCTTCCCATCAAACCGCCGTTTGCGTTTCCAAAACGCCCATTGCGGCTTGCTGCCAATCGTGCATTGCGCTTGCTCGCACACGATGCGCAGCCCGTTCAGGCTGCCTGAAAACAGCGCTTGGCGCAGCGGCTCAAACCAGTTTTGCTCCCATGCTTCAAGCTGTTCTTGGTATGCCCAAAGATCGCCCGTTTGCAGGCTGGGCAGGAAGTCGTCGGCAAAGATATGCGTGTGCGCGATGGGAATTTGACGTTGGGCGCAGATGCGCTGCCATGCGGCGTAGTTTTCAGGCTGCCCTGTGGTGGCTTGGCTGCTGTGTTCTGCCCACGCGCTGTTGCTGCCAATGAGTGCGGCAGCCTGAAAAGGCTCGCTCGGCGCGGCAGGCGTGTTCCACAGCCAGATGCCGTTAATCGGCGGCAGTTGGTTTTGCTGGCGGGCGGCGTTGCGGGGGTGGTTGTGCAGCCACATTTGCAATTCGGTGGAAAGGGCGAGCCACGGGCTGATATCGTCGCCGTGCGCGCTTTGGCTGCCGTCTAGCTGGGTGGCGATGTCTAGAATGCTGGGCGCGTGCCATTGCGGCGCTTGGGGCAGCGTGATGCGCCATAAATCGGGGCGGATGGGGGTAAACACATAATCGCCGCCGTAAAACTGATTAAGCTCGTCGCACCATGTGGCGGCTTCGCTGTGGCTCAGCGGCAGGTGTTCGGCGGCGATTTGGCTGGCGGAATTCATGCCCATTTGTTGCCACACGGGGCTGGCGTAAATCGCGTTTTCAGGCTGCGTTAATTGGTCGCAAAGATAGATTTGATACAGCTGCATACGGCTGTAATCGGTGTGCTGGATTTTGGCGTAGCGCAGCAGTTGATTGAGCGCGGGGGTATTAAGCGTGGGCAGGGTTTCGTGCGGCTCGCGCAGCAGGGCGGGGAGAATAAGGGTGAACATGGTGAGCGAAAGTGAAAAAAGGGGAGATTGTAGCAGTCTGCGTGAAAAGTCTCTTTCAGGCAGCCTGAAAATGCTAAAATCGCGCGCTTTCCGAATTTGCTTTAATCCCATTGTGTAATGAAAAAAACAAATTATAAACAATCCATTATTTTGCCGATGATTGCGCTGGCGTTAACGCTTTTGGCGGCAGTATTCAGCACGAAAAAAACCGAAAAGGCGGCAACAACTACCGCCGCACCCGATGCGCGTTTGGTGCGCCAAGTGTTGCCCAGCCCCAAAATCACCGATTTTGGGCGATTGAGCTATTGGCGCGACGAGGAAGTGCAAGAGGGCGACACGCTGCAAATGGTGCTGGCGCGCATTGGCGTGAGCGAGCAGAATCTGCAAGATTTTGTGCAAAACAGCCCGATTAACCTGAAATCGTTGAAGCTGAACGAGGGCAAGATTGTAAGCGCGCGCATTGATGAAAACCAAAATGTTACCGATATTCAATTTTTTAACGATGAAGACGGCGAGCGCAACTTGGTGGCGATTGAATACGCCGATGGCAAATGGCAACTGCGCAAAACCGAGGGCGACACCACCACCCTGCCATCGCTGCGTTCGGTGGTGATTACGTCTTCCGTGTCGGGCGCGCTGGGGCAGGCGGGCGTGCCGATTGATGTGCGCATCACGCTCAAAGAAATCTTCGCCGATAAAATCAATTTAGACAAACTGCCCGAAGGTTCCAGCGTGCGCGTGTTGTATGAAAGCCTGTATTTTCGCGGGCAAGAAGTGGCCACGGGCAACGTGCTCGCCGCCGAAGTAACCGCCAACAACCGCACTTATTACGCCTATTATTTTGAAAACGGCGATGCCGACAACGGCGGCAATTATTACGATGAAAACGGCGAAGCGCTGCGCCAAGGCTTTGGCGGGCTGCCGATTGAAAGCTACACCCGCATCTCCTCGCCCTTTGGCATTCGCGTGCACCCCATCACCCACACCGTGCGCATGCACACGGGGATTGACTACGCCGCTCCGCAAGGCACGCGCGTGCTCGCCCCCAGCGATGGCGTGGTCAGCTTTCGCGGCTGGAAAGGCGGCTACGGCAACGCCGTGATGGTTACCCACGACAACGGCATGGAAACGCTATACGGGCATCTGAGCGCGTTTATCAGCGGCGTGGACGTGGGCACGCGCGTGAACGCTGGCACGGTGATTGGCTTGGTGGGCAGCACGGGGCATTCCACCGGTCCGCATCTGCACTACGAAGTGCGGATTAACGGGCAGCCTGTAAACCCCGCCACCGTTGCCTTGCCCACGCCGCAGCTTGCCACCGCCGACCGCGCCGCCTTGCAAATCTACCGCGGCAAGGTAGACGAAGTGATGCAAGCCGTGCGCGGGCTGCCTGTGATGGTGTCGCAGGTGGATTGATGGTTCTGATTTTCAGGCTGCCTATGTTTACCGCCACACACGACGCATCGGCGGCTTGCCAACATCTTTCCCATCAGCAACGCCCTGTTGAACAAAGCAAAGGCAGCCTGAAAACGCCGCAACCCCTTTTTCAGGCTGCCCTATTCCCCCCAATCCTACGCAAAGGACATCCCATGAAACCCACCATCCTAGCACTCGCCCTATTCCCTAGTTTCGCCATCGCCCAAACGCCCAGCTTCTCATCCACCCCCAGCTCAGACAGCACCACCATTCGCCAGCTCATCAACCAACACTACAATCGCCCGCTGCCCGCGCAATCATGCCAACTCTCCGCCCCGCCCAAAGGTAGCTATCAGCAGCCTGAAAACATCGCCTACTGCATGAAGCCCGCCGCCAGCCGCACCGTAACACGCAACGGCAAAACCACGCGCTATATGCTCTACACAGGCTTCGCTTACGACACCCGCGAAAACCGCAAAGATGAAAGCCACGCCGCATCAGGGCTTGCCGAATTGTTCGTCTTAGAAAAAAACGGCGGCAAATGGAGAATCGCGCAGCACGGCAAAAGCGAAGTCGGCGCATGGGGCAGCGCGCCGCAAGAATGGCGCTTTGTGCAAGTGGGCGCGCAAAACTGGGGTTACCAAGCCGAAAGCGGCTTCACCAACGGCGGCGCAACCGAAACAGGGCAGTTTTTCATCTTCACCGACAACAACCGCGTCGCCGACAGCTACATCCCCAGCGGCAGCGACAACAGCGGCATGTATGGCGATTGCAACGAATACACGGGCGCAGAAAAACGCAACTGCCAAGACAACCAAGTGAGCCTAGACGCCCAAATCGCCTTCAACCGCAGCGCCGAACAAAACGGCGTGTGGAGCATCCAAGCCACGCTCAGCGGGCAAGACCGCAAAAAACGCTATGCCAAGCAACCATACGCCATGCCGTATAACAGCCGCCAGCACAGCCACACCGTGCCGAAAAACTATCCGCTTTACATTGCGCCCTAACGCGCAGCATCTTGTTTGAACGGCGCTGAAAGCCGTTTTCAGGCTGCCGCATATAAAGCAAACAGCAACGGCTCGCCGCCACACGGCATATTCATGCCAACCACATCCAAAACCATTTTCAGGCTGCCTAACTCGTTTACCAAGGCAGCCTGAAAACCCATCCACCCCGCAACACATCTAACACACCATGCCCACGCTTTACCTAATCCCCACCCCACTCGGCGCCGCCGACACCCCCAGCCTGCTGCCCCACGAGCAAGCCCAAATCACCCATCTCACCGACTTTGTCGTAGAAGCCGAAAAAACCGCCCGCGCCCACCTCAAACACATGGGCATCGCCGCCCCCATCCGCGAACTCAACCTGCAACTGCTCAACGAACACACCCCCGCGCACGAAGTCGCCGCCCTGCTGCAACCCCTGCGCGATGGGCGCGATTTAGGGCTGATTAGCGAAGCAGGCTGCCCCGCCATCGCCGACCCCGGAGCCAACCTTGTTGCCCAAGCCCACGCCGCAGGCTTTGCCGTTCAGCCGCTGGTGGGCGCAAGCAGCATCGTGCTCGCCCTAATGGCATCGGGCGCCAATGGGCAGAGCTTCGCCTTCAAAGGCTACATTCCTGCCAACAAAGACGAGCGCATCAGCAGCCTGAAAACGCTGGAAACCCGCTCACGCCAAGCCAACGAAACGCAAATCTTCATTGAAACGCCGTATCGCAACGATGCCCTACTCGCCGACGCCATCGCCGCCCTGCACGACGAAACCCGCCTGTGCATCGCCTGCGATTTAACCCTGCCCAGCCAGCAAATCATCAGCCAAAGCATCCACCAATGGCGCAAAATGCCCGCCCTGCCCAGCCTAAAAAAACGCCCCGCGATTTTTGTGTTGCACGCAGGGCAGTGAAGCGCCCGCATCGTGTATCGGCAGCCTGAAAAACCATTCATCTAGCAAAAAACGTTTGGCGCGACCAAAACTGGCTGAGACCTTTGCAAAATTCCCCAAAATCCCCTAAATTCCCACCAAGACATTTA
>CAUQQW010000107.1:0-6497 GCA_963520365.1 uncultured Kingella sp. | reverse complement strand
AGATTCTAACTTAAGTGGAATTTCCTGAGTTATCTAGGACAGCCCCTTAAATTATTTGCAGCCATTTTAAACTTACTCCTTCCCAATCATTTTAGAGTTACTTAGTAAATCAAATTATTCATCACAATGCATCTTTTGCACGGGGGGTATAAAATTCTTTTTATTCTTTTTATTTTTATACAATATATAAGGCTCTGCTTCATAACTCTTTACTTTTGACAAGCCTTTTTCATTATCGTATTTTAATAAAAATATTCTACGTTTTATCAAAAAATAAAAAGCAGGACTATATTTTGGACAAGCAAAAGGGGTATTAGTTCCGCTCATACTGCATTCCCTTATGAACAATTTACCATGTCTAATTTCACCTTTAACGCGCCCCCACTCTCCCCCTTGCCCCTTAGATGCCCCAGCGCTAAAATATCCTGCAACAGTATATTTTTTCTGTTTTAATTTATATGAATGATATACTCGGAATGAACAGAAATCCGCAATAGATTCCCAATTTCCCGAAAAATCAGGAATTTTTTCTTTTTGCTTAGCATGTACTTGCGAAATCAATAGCAAACTCATTGCAACTAGCCATATATTTCTTAGTTTCATTATCTTTTCCTTTTTATTCATGCCTCTATTTTTTGTTCTAAAATTCAACAGTTACCAATTTTTTTCAGAGGAATAGTTTTATTTCTTATATCTCTATAAAATATATCTGGTTTCTCGCGCTTCTCTTGCTCATCATAATTTTCATATTTTATATAACTAATAGAATATTGTTTTAATATATTTCTATCTTTTACAAAGTAATAATGCGGTCCAGAATATTCTGAACATTTATTCAGCCGATTTTTATCTTCATCTAATATGCTGCATTCTTGAATGAATAACCTATTTTCTTTAATTATCCCTTTAATTCGTCCCTCATCTAAACCTTTTCCTGCGGATGCTCCTCCATCGTAAGTACCCCATACCTTATTACCTTTTTGTTTAAAAACATAATTTGTAACCATATATAAGTCGCGTTCACAAAGCAATTCAGTCGACGCCCAACGTCCTGAAAAATCAGGTATTTTCTCTTTCTGTTTCGCATATATCTGCGAAGTAAATAGCAAACTTATTGCAACTATCAATATATTTTTTAATCTCATAGTCTCTTCTTTCTACCCTTTCTAATGCTGTATCACAATCAACAACTTCTCATAATCCTGCTTCAATTCAGGCTCGTCTTGCCGCAGCTTGGCGATGGTTTTCACCGCGTGCATCACGGTGGTGTGGTCGCGCCCGCCGAATGCGTCGCCAATGGCGGGCAGGCTTAGGTTGGTGAGTTCTTTGGTAATCGCCATGGCAATTTGGCGCGGGCGGGCAAGGTTGCGGCTGCGTTTTTTGCCCAAAATATCGCGGATGCTGATGTGGTAATGGTCGGCAACGGCTTTCATAATCAACTCCACCGTTATCGGCTTGTAGTTGCTGGCAACGATGTCTTGCAGCGCATCTGCAGCCAAATCAATGTCAATCACGCTTTTTTTGCTGAATCGGCAACGCGCGATCACGCGGTTCAACGCGCCTTCCAGCTCGCGCACGTTTTGCTTCACGTTTTGCGCGATAAAGGTGGCGGCATCTTCTTCCAGCATAATGCCAACGGCGTGGGCTTTGCGCTCCAAAATGTCCACGCGCATTTCCAATTCAGGCGGTTCTAGCCGAATGGTCATGCCCCAAGAAAAGCGCGATACCAAGCGCTTGTCCATGTCTTCCAGGCTGCTGGGCAATTGGTCGCAGGTGAGGATAATTTGCTGGTCGCGCGAGTGAAAATGCTCAAACAGGAAGAAAAATTCTTCCATGGTGCGGTCTTTGCCTGAGATAAATTGAATATCGTCAATAATCAGCAGGTTGTAGTGCAAATATTGTTGCTTGAAGGTGTCCCATGTTTTGTTGCGCACGGTTGCCATAAAGGTTTTTAAGTATTCATCCGAGTGCATATAGCGCACTTTGGCTTTGGGATTGAGCCGCAGCAATTCGTTGCCAATGGCTTGCACCAAGTGGGTTTTGCCCAAGCCTGTGCTGCCGTACACGAAAAACGGGTTATACATGCTGTCGCCCGGTTTTTCGGCGATGCTTTTGGCAACGTTTGCCGCCAGTTGGTTGCCCTTGCCTTCCACCAGCGTTTCAAAGGTGTAATCGGGGGAAAGATTGGTTTGGTTTAGCCGTTGCTCGGCGGCTTCGCGCGCTTGCTCGGCGGCGATGGCGGATGGCTTGGCGGCGGTAGTTTGGCTTTCAGGCTGCGTTTCGTCGGTTTTTTTGGCTGGGCGCAGGTTGCTCATGCGCTCGGCGATGATGTCTTGCGCGCTTTTGTTTTTATTGCGGGCGACTTCGGCTGGCGTTGCGCTGGCGGCGCTGGTTTTCAGGCTGCCTTCTGCGTTGTCGGCAGGGCTTGCGGTATCCGTTGACAAATCAGTCGGCGTATCAGTAGGCACAACAGCAATCGCCACTTGCTCGCCCACGCCAATTTGAAACCGCAATTCGGGCGCATCGGGCGCAATCAGTGCGGCGGCTTCGCGGATTTTTTGCGCGTATTGGCTGCGCAACAAATTCGCCGCAAATTGGTTTTTGGCAAACAACACCCACGCGCCATCTTGTTCGCCCACCGTAATCGGCGCGATGTCGCGGGAAAATTGCTGTTCGGAAAGCTCGGATTGCAACAGAGCAAGGCATTGAGACCAGAATTCAGAAAGACGCATGGGACTACTTTTATGACGTTGTGGATATGTGGGGTATTATACCGCAAATTTTTGTTAAGACTGCGCCGTTGTGGATAACATTATCCACAGTTTTAGCGGCGCAATTTCGTTGTTGCATCATGCCAACAAGTCATAAAAATCCATATAAAATCAATCGTTTTTACAATATAATTGCGTTTCTTTCCAACCGCTAACTTTAAGGAGTCCCCATGAGCCAGTCATACAGCAAAAAATACACCATGCCGCATCTCAACGGCTTTGCCGCAGCCGCCGTTTTGGTGGTAGCGGCTTTATTTATCGCGTGGCGAGCGTTCGGCGCGCTGGAAAACGGCGTGGGCGGGGTGAGCATTTTGCTGCTGCCGCTGGGCTATTGCTTTACCCGCTTTCGCGTGGTGCAACCCAACACCGCTTTGGTGGGCACGCTATTTGGCAAATACGCGGGCGTGTTGCCCAAGTCGGGCTTTTTTTGGCTGCTGCCGTTTTACAACACGGTGAGCGTGTCGCTCAAAACCAGCAACTACGTTACCGCCACGCTGAAAGTGAACGATGCCTCGGGCACGCCGATTGAAATCGCCGCCGCCATTGTGTACCACATTGAAAACCCCGCCGCTGCGGTGCTGGATGTGGAAAACGCGCATGGCTTTTTGCAAGTACAAAGCGAGGGCGCGCTGCGCGTGTTGGCAACGCATCATCCTTACACCAACGATGGCTCGGCAGACAGCCTAACAGGGCATTCGGACAAAATCTTGGAGCAATTTCGCCGCATGGTGCAAGAGCGCGTGGAAATCGCAGGCATCAGCATTGATGAAACGCGCTTCACCCATCTGGCTTACGCGCCCGAAATCGCCCAAGCCATGCTGCGCCGCCAGCAAGCCGAAGCGGTGATTTTGGCACGGCAAACGCTGGTGCGCGGCGCGATTGGCATGGTGGCGGGCACGGT
This sequence comes from uncultured Kingella sp., assembly GCA_963520365.1. Classification (GTDB taxonomy): domain Bacteria; phylum Pseudomonadota; class Gammaproteobacteria; order Burkholderiales; family Neisseriaceae; genus Kingella_B. The sequence continues at coordinate 2,825 of CAUQQW010000107.1, read as the reverse complement.
GGTGGAATTGGAAAAACGCGGCATTGTGAACATGACCGAGCCTGAAAAAGCCAAGCTGGTTACCAATATGATGACGGTGCTGCTGTCCGAAGAGAATGCTTCGCCCGTGTTGAATGTGAGCGGGGATTGATTGGTTTCAGGCTGCCTAGCAATGTTTAGGCAGCCTGAAAAATAAGGAAACCCGATGAAAGCAAACAATTATGATGCCCTACTCACCTACGCGCGATTATTGAGCGAATTGCAATCGGGCGAGCTTGAAATCTCGTGGCAGAAAATCACGCCCATCAGCAAACAAGACCACCTGCTAACACGACAGCGCTTGCTCCGCATGATTTTGCTGGGTTTGCTGCTTATGGTAACGGCACCGTTGGCAGGTTTTTTGAGTTTTAATGAACAGCACACTGTTGAGCTGCTATTTAGCGCGGCAGTGCTTTTTCTCACAATAGCAATACTGAAAACAGAACTGCCCGATGCCATCCGCATTTTGCGCACCCCAATCGGCACAATGCAGCCTGAAAACTTTACGCTCTATTTCATCAGAACCCGCAGATACAAGCACAGCTATTACCCCAAAAACACACTACAAACCCGTTGCGACAAATACCTGCCCGATTGGGACAGCTTCACGCAGGCAGACTGGCAAGCCCTGCTCCCCGACGCGCCCAATCCCGAAGCATTGCAACAGCTTATCCACGCCATTCAAAAACGGCTTGCCGAACCCGAGTATTAACACTCAGGCAGCCTGCGTAGCGAAGCGGAGTTGCGAAGCTAAAACCCCTTTTACCATCACAAACAAGGAAACCACCATGCAAAACCATACAACCCCCGACACCCCATTCGCCGAACTACTCCACGCCGTGCAAGCAGGCGAGAAGCGCATCACATGGCAAAAATCCCACCCCATTAGCGACAGCGAACGCGCCAACGCCAAAACAACAAAATGGGCGTTTTTAGCCGCCGCGTTCGCACTGCCGATTTTCAGCCTAAGCAGCTGCTATTTCACCCCCGATATATGCAGCCCCAGCAGCGGTTTGTTTTTTTGGCTATTTCTCGCCATTGTGCTGGTTTTCAATATCGGCATTATTGGGTTTGATATTTGGATAGCTAAACGAATGGGGCGCATCGCCGACCACCCTGCCGCGCAGCCCTTCCCCACCCTTTACACCCTGCAAACACAAGCAGCACGCCGCTACGCCAACGGCATTACCGCCGCTCGTGGCAGAATTACCCAACTGGGCTGGCAAAATTTCACCGCAACCGACTGGGCAAACATTCTCCCCACCGCCAACGAAGACGATGTACGCAAACTCAGCCAAATCATTATCCAACGCCTAAACGGCAAATAAGCCAACAACATTTTCAGGCTGCCTCACCCCCGCCATAAAGGCAGCCTGAAAAGCCCTTTTTATCATTACCAACAAGGAAACAACCATGTCAAACACCCCCGACACCCCGTTCGCCGAATTACTCCACGCCGTGCAATCCAACGCAACGCACATCACATGGCAAAAATCCAGCCCCATTAGCGACCGCGAACGCGGTGATGCCAAAAAAGCCATGAAACGGTTTTTACTTATCACCTTTTTGACACTTTTGGTGCTCATAGACAAAATGAGCAATTATTTTTGTTATTTCTTGCCCCGAGTATGCAGCCCCCGAAATCCGCCCCAATCATTAGCAGACTGGCTGCTCGCGCTGTTTTGGCTATTTTTCTATACAGCCCTCTCCCTCAATTTTTTCATTATGTTTAAACACCAGCGCAAAATTGCCAACCATCCCACAGAGCAATCTTGCCCCATAACCTACACTCTGCAAACAAAAGCATCATTCCGATATTTCCTCGCCAAAGGAATATTCGCTTCACGCGGCATGAATCTTCGCCCCGATTGGCAAAATTTCACCGCAACCGACTGGGCAAACATCCTCCCCACCGCCAGCGCAGACGAAGTGCACCGCCTCAGCCAAATGATTATCCAACGGCTCAATAATCAATAGCATTTTCAGGCTGCCCAAACCCACGCAAAAGGCAGCCTGAAAACCGTTTCTCTCTCACTTATATAAGGAATAATCCCCATGCCCAGCCCGCTCCCCCAAGACACCCCATTTGCCGAATTGCGCCACGCCGTGCAAGCAGGCGCAAACGAAATCACATGGCAAAAGCGCACACCCATTAGCAACAATGAACGCAACCACGCCATGCGCCTGAAAAAACTGTTTGCTTATACGCTGCCCATACCGCTGCTACTTACCATTCTTGTTTACTTTATCCACCCCATGTTATTTTTTGACAATGGCACATTGTTTTTGCCTACTGTGTTGTTGTTTGGCTGTTACAACATCATCGTTCCACTTTCTACACTATGGCTTACCAAACGCTACAACCGCGTATTGGATTTGCCCACAAACACGCCACAGCCCGCAACTTATTATGTGCGCTTTAAAGACAGCCGCGACAATACAAAAGGCTTAACCGTTGTTCGTAGCGTAGCTTTGCGGCTGGATTACACCACATTTACCCAGCGAGACTGGCAAACCGTACTCCCCACCGCCACGCCCAATGAAGTGCAACAGCTCAGCCAAATGATTATCCAACGGCTCAATAATCAATAGCATTTTCGGGCTGCCTAACCCCACGCAAAAGGCAGCCTGAAACGCCGCAATCCGCTTATTTTGTTTGACAAATCGCGCCAAAACAGGTTTAATGCGCCGTTTATTTTTCCCCAAATTTCAAATTAGGAAACCAACATGAAACGCACTTATCAACCTTCAGTTACCAAACGCAAACGCACCCACGGCTTTTTGGTGCGCTCCAAAACCCGCGGCGG
>CAUQQW010000106.1:0-6543 GCA_963520365.1 uncultured Kingella sp. | reverse complement strand
GATGGGGGGAATTTAAAGGGTTCTTGGGAGTTTTGCAAAGGTTTCAGGCTGCCTCTTTATCCCCCGCTAAGGCAGCCTGAAAACCAATACAACGGCTTATCGCTTACAAACGAAACCCCGCATCAAACCCCAACTCGCGCTTCGCCTTCTCGCTAGACAGCCGTGCATCATCGTCTGCCGCGTTGTAAATGCCCGATTGCTCGCATTGCAACACCAGCACCGCCGCGTGCGCCGCTGCTTCCGCGTGCACAGGCGGAGTAAAGTCCACAGGCGCATCAAAGCCCGTGCCCGCGCCATACAGACAACCATAACGCAACACAACGCCGATAAACGCAGGGTCGGTGGTGATTTGCTGCTCCAAGCTGTGCACCGCGCGCGCGGTTTCGCCATAGGTTGGCTCGGCAAAATCCAGCAAGGGCGCATCTTCGGTAACAGGCTGCGGCGCATCAGGCGCATACACAAAAGCAATGCTTTGCGCGATGATTTTTTTCACGCCCGCCGCTTTTGCCGCGCGCACCAAATTGCGCGTGCCCTCGTCGCGGATGCGCGCATTGCGTACCAACGCCGCTTCCATTTGGTCAGCCGCCAAGCCGTCAGGCAAATCGGTCAGCTCGTGGAAAACTACATCGGGGCGGATTTCGTCCAGCTCTTTGAGCAAGCCATCGGCATCAAATGCATCAATAATTATGGGCTTGATGCCGTGCGCCATCAGCATTTGCGCTTTGGCGGAGCTGCGCGTGGTGCCATACACTTCATGCCCAGCCGCCAGCAGCATTTTGCACAACGGCAAACCAATCACGCCGCTTGCGCCCGCCACAAACAGTTTTTGAGCCATTTCGTTTTCCTTTGGTAACGTTAAAAGCGCGCGATTATACGCAATGTTTCGCGCAACAAGGTTTTGCCAATAAAGCAACGCATCTAAAAGGCAGCCTGAAAAAGCCCGCCACAAACTTTCAGGCTGCCTTACAATTCCCACCCTTATCATCATTCGCACCAAATATTATGTCCCACTACGCCATCGGCGACCTACAAGGCTGCTACGCCGAATTCACCGCCTTGCTTAATCAAATCCAATTCAACCCCAGCCGCGACACGCTTTGGCTGGTGGGCGATATTGTGAACCGCGGGCCGCAATCGCTGGAATGCCTGCAATACTGTATGCAACACGAAAGCAGCGTGCAAATTGTGCTCGGTAACCACGACCTACACCTGCTCGCCCTGATGCACGGCTACGGCAAGCTCAAACGCCGCGACACGCTCGCCCCTATTCTCAACCATCCGCAAATGCCCAAAATGCGCGACTGGCTGCGCCAACAACCCTTGGTGCGCCACACCGACAGCCACGCCCTTGTGCACGCAGGCATCCACCCCGCATGGAGCATCGCCCAAGCTCAAACCCTTGCCAACGAAGTTGCCGCGCAAATAGCCAGCCATCGCGCCAGTGAATATTTTGCCCAAATGTATGGCAACCACCCTAGCCAATGGCAGCCTGAAAGCCAAGGCATAGACCGCCTGCGCTTCATCACCAACGTGTTTACCCGCATGCGCGTGCTCAATCCCGACAACAGCCTAGACTACGACTACAAAGAAACCTATCAACACATCCCCGCCCCCCAACGCGCATGGTTTGACGCACCCAACCGCCAACATCTCAGCCACGAAATCATCTTCGGGCATTGGTCAGCACTCGGCTACCGCCGCGAAAAACGCATCTGGTCATTAGACACAGGCGCGCTATGGGGCGAAGAACTCACCGCCGTAAACATCCATACAGGCGAACGCTTCACACAGCCCAGCTTCCAGCCCAAACAATTCTAATCCCACCTTTTCAGGCTGCCGCAAGTCCCCAAGGCAGCCTGAAAACAAGCGTAGTAAGTTTTGGCGTAACCAAAACGCTTTCACACGCCAGCCCAAACGCCCCAACCGTGCCAATCAGCAGCCATATCACGCGTTGCGCCGCGTACCACGCCATGCAGCCCAAGCATTGCCGCCCAATTAAACGCACGCCAAAGCCCAGCCATTTTCGGCGCACCAAAACACGCAAACCCCACTTTCAGGCTGCCTTAAACCACCGCAAATAATGTAAAGCAAACGCAAACCCGTTTGACAAACCCCCAGCAAAAGCAGTCTAATCGCGCCCAATTGTGGCAACCGCCACCCCAAACGAAACGGAGATTCCATGAAAATCAGTTCTATCCTAACCGCCGCCATTCTCGCTACCGCCACCTTTACCGCCCAAGCCGCCCCACAAGGCGAGCAAGAGCTCACCCCCAGCACCAACAGCCAAACCTCAACCCAAAGCGAAATTGACAGCAAAAAAGAAGTCGCCTACACCTGCCAAATCCTGCAAGACGACAAACTCCAAAACGTTAAACTCACCGCCATGTATGGCATCAAAAACAACCAAGCCATCGTCGCCCAAGTCCGCATCAACGGCGTAACCACCCCAGGCATGTGGCGCGACACCAGCTTCAATCTTATGAACCGCTTTATCAGCAACGACCCCAACGCCCGCACCACCGTGTGGACAGCCATGCCTGCCGATGCCAGCAAGCTCACGCAAGTGGATGGCGGCAAACTATCCGTAGCCGAAACCCCAGGCGCGCAACAAAGCGTGGTTGCCGACAACTGCCGCCTAGACAAAGCCGCCACTGCCAAGCTCAACAAAAAATAACCCCAACAACGCAGCCTGAAAACGTCCGCACCCCAGCGAGCAAAACATTCAGCCCGCGCACATCCCAAACAACCCAAGGCAGCCTGAAAAGCAAGATGAATCACCGTTCACCCCCTTTTCAGGCTGCCTAATCACACCCGCCATGTTCACACGCTATCTCACCCTAATCAGCGCCCTTATTCTCATCATCCTAATCATCCGCAACCTATTCACCCGCCAGCAACAACAAGCCATAGACACCACCGTCAAACAAATCGCCAAGATACTCATCATTAGCAGCATCATCGCCGCCGCCTACGCCCTTATCAAAGACTAAAAAACCATGAATACCCCCATTACCGTAACCATGCTCACCAAAAACGCCGAACGCTGCCTAGCCGAAGCGCTCAACGCCCTTGCCAGCTTCAACGAAGTGCTCCTGCTAGACAACGGCTCCACCGACCAAACGCTCACCATCGCCGCCCGATACCCCAACGTAACCATCCACCACCACCCATTCGACGGCTTTGGCAACATGAAAAACCGCGCCGCTGCCCTAGCCAAAAACGACTGGATACTCAACATAGACAGCGACGAAATCATCACCCCCGAGCTGCTTGTCAGCATCCAACAAGCCGACTTAACGCAGCCTGAAAACATCTACGCCCTAAACCGCATCAACCACTACCAACGCCGCCCTATCACAGGCTGCGGCTGGTCGCCCGACATCATCCCCCGTCTCTACAACCGCACCCACACTCAATACAACCACCGCGCCGTGCACGAAGCCCTGATTATCCCCCAAGGCAACCCCCCCCAACTGCTCGCAGGCAACCTAAACCACTACACCTACGACAGCATAGAAGCCCTTATCCGCAAAATGCAGCAATACAGCAGCCTTTACGCCGAGCAAAACGCAGGGCAAAAAACCAGCAGCCCACTCGCCGCCCTGCTGCACGGCGTATGGAGCTTCATCCGCAGCTACATCATCAAAAGCGGCTGGAAACACGGCGCAGACGGGCTCACCATATCGCTCACCCAAGCCGCAGGCTCATACTACAAATACGCCAAACTCAACGAACGAAACCGCGCAATAAAAACCCAACAACACATTGACACCCCCCCCGAAACCCACTAAAATCCGCCGTTTCTTTTATCTAATATTCATTGGAAACCATTTTATGAAAACCTTTTCAGCGAAACCGCATGAAGTGCAACGCGAATGGTTTGTTATCGACGCAACAGACAAAGTTCTGGGGCGCGTAGCAGCCGAAGTTGCCAGCCGTTTGCGTGGCAAACACAAACCAGAATACACCCCACACGTTGATACAGGCGACTACATCATCGTCATCAACGCCGACAAACTGCGCGTAACAGGCAACAAATTTGAAGGCAAAAAATACTACCGCCACTCAGGCTTCCCTGGTGGCTTGTATGAACGCACTTTCCGCCAAATGCAAGAAAAACAACCAGGGCGCGCATTGGAAGTTGCCGTAAAAGGGATGCTGCCCAAAGGCCCATTGGGTTACGCCATGATTCGCAAACTTAAAGTCTATGCAGGCGCAGAACATCAACACGCCGCGCAACAACCCAAAGTACTTGAATTGAAATAAGGACACGACAAATGAACGGTAAATATTACTACGGCACAGGTCGCCGCAAAAGCTCAGTAGCTCGCGTGTTCTTGCAAAAAGGCAAAGGTGAAATCATCGTAAACGGTCGTCCCGTTGATGAATTCTTCTCACGCGAAACCAGCCGCATGGTTGTTCGTCAGCCTTTGGCTTTGACTGAAAACCTAGAAGCGTTTGACATCAAAGTAAATGTTGTTGGCGGTGGCGAAACAGGACAATCCGGCGCGATTCGTCATGGCATCACTCGCGCATTGATTGATTTTGATGCAGCGTTGAAACCTGCGCTTTCACAAGCTGGCTTTGTTACTCGCGATGCTCGTGAAGTGGAACGTAAAAAACCTGGTTTACGCAAAGCACGTCGCGCAAAACAATTCTCAAAACGTTAATCTGCGTTTATCAAAAAACACTCTTCGGAGTGTTTTTTTGTTTTTGTTGTTTAATCATTTGGGGAATATAAAAGGCAGCCTGAAACAGAGTTCTTTCAGGCTGCCTTTATTTGCGCCATCACAATTCCCGCAGGAACGCTTGAATAAACGCAATCTTTTCGTGCTCGCTCATGGCGTTAAACGTGGCTTGGTGTTCGCGGATGTGGTCAATCAGCGGGTAGTATTCCTCGTCCACATGGCGTTTGTCCAGTTTGCGGGCGATGTTGCTTGCGTTGCTGCGCCCGAGAAATTTGGAGATGAGATAGTATGGCGATTTGAGCTTGAACAGCATTTCGCCTGTGGCGGCATCAAACACCATAAAGCCTTCTTGTTCCACGGTTTTAAGCAGGGCTTTGAGTTCGCCAAAGCTGATGTTGTTTAGGGTTTGCGGGCGGGCGATGTGGTATTGCTGGGCGATTTGGTCTAGCTGGGCTTCGGAAAATTGCTCGCCTGTGGCAACGTTGCGGATGCCGATTAGGGTTTCGCCGAAGGTTTCTTGGATGATGTGCACATCTCTGGGGTCGGTGATTTCAAACATAAAGGTGTGATTGGGGTAGGCGGCAAACAGGCTTTCGTATTGGGCGCAATGGCGTTGCACGAGTTTGGCGAAGTCGCTATCCAGCGAGCCTGTGGTGGAATAGAGTGTTTTTTGATCAAAGTCTGCGCCGTGGCTGGGGTGGTTTTCAGGCAGCTTAACGAAGGTGCAGCAGCCGAGAAAACCGTTCACTTTCACTACGGCGTTTAGGCGATGCTCATCGTTGATGCTGATGGGGTAGCGGCTGTTGGCGGCGATGCGCTCGGAATAGTTGAACACTTTGTTAAACGGACGCACGATGATTTGGTTGTGCGCATCCAGCACGATACCGCGCATTTCCAGCAGGGCGTTGTCAAAGCGGTTTTCGTAGAACACGCTGCGGGCGTATTTGAGCACGGAGAGCTGTGGGTATTTTTTGCTGGGCTTGATGCTGAAATCGCGTCTGCCGTGGCGCAGGTAGTCTTCGGTTATGTGGGTGTGGCGGGTTTCATCGTATTGCGGGTCGCGGTTTTGGAATTGGGTCATGGCTTGGATTTGGGCGTGTTGTTCGGGCGACATGGCTTGCACGGCGGGGACGTGGATTTCGTCGCGCAGGGGGTTTTGGTTGAGTTTGACGTAGGCGGCAAGCACGCTGCTTTCATCTACGTTGTGGTGGTTGGGCAGGAAGTTGTGTAGGCGGTAAACTTCTGTTTTAAAACCGTGTTTGCGCGCTGCTTGCAACATTTGGATGCAGGTGGTGGCTTTTTGGTTGGTGTTGGAATTGATGATGAGAATGTCGCGCTCGGGGTGTTGCTGCCCTTGTTTTAGGGCGGTTTTGAAGCGGGCGCGACCTTTTTCTTGCGCGGCGGCAAGGGCTTCACGGCTCCATTGGTATTCGCCGCGCTCGTTGGTGAGTTCTTGGTCGTTTTCTATGTGGATGATTTGGGCGTTGGGGTGGGTGTGTTGGAATTGGGCGATGAGTTCGGCGGCGTAGGTGGTTTTGCCTGAGCCTTGGTGTCCGCGTAGGAGAATGAATTTTTGCATGATGGTGTTCCTTGGGTGGTTTGGGTTTGGGCTTTGCTGAAACGCGCTCTGCTTGTTTCAGGCAGCCTGAAAATGGAATTTGGTGGACGCGACGGGATTCGAACCCGCATCAATGGGGCGACTTGGGCATTACCCCAAGCCAAGCCTATCGTTGGAAACGCGCGCCAGTTGCAACCCGTCATCGGAGCTGCGAACCTGCATCCTCAACCGTGCCGACAGACTTATAGTTAAACAAAATAAGAAACACCCAATAACATTTCCAACAAGCAAGAGTGT
>CAUQQW010000105.1:0-6623 GCA_963520365.1 uncultured Kingella sp. | reverse complement strand
ATAGCTCAATCAGTTTGTTTTGTTTGTGCTGGCTCAGACGACTTTTTCTCATAAGAAAGATTCTAACTTAAGTGGAATTTCCTGAGTTATCTAGGACAGCCCCTAAGGTTTTCCCATTTTCAGGCTGCCTCCCCTTACCCCAAGTGCAGCCTGAAATATTTTGTCATATACGCCTATGCGAACCACGAAACCATAAAGTAAAAAGAACATACATCATGCCCAATCCAACCAGCAAAACGGGAACAGTTTTACTCTTTTTATTCGCGTCTGCGAACGTGTTTGCCGATACCATGCCGCTTGAACACATTATCCGCGATGCGTGCAGCGACCAATATTTTGCGCAGGTTGATGTGCAAGCCTGCGTTAAGCGAAACGCCGACCGCAGCGAAACGGTTTGGCACAACGCCCAAGCGCAAACCATCGCGAAAATAAAACAGTGGGACGAAGAGCAAAGATATAAAGATGCCGCCCTGCAAAAATACGCGGCGGCGGAACAATCTTTTGCCACATACAGAAACCGTTATTGCGATTGGGCAGCTTCATTGGGCGGCGGCGCAATCGGAACAGCAAGAGCCATGCGTAAAAACGCGTGCATTGCCGAACAAAACCGCACCCATACCAAGCAGTTGCAAGAAATCATGAAAAATGGGGCGTTTTAATGGTTTCAGGCTGCCCATTGCCCTCCTCCCTCATAAAGAAAGCAACCCATGCCCACCCTAGACGCCCTAACCACCGAAATCACCCAAGCCCTCCGCCAAGCCGCCGAGCAACTTTTCGCCACGCAAGAACATTTCTACTACCTCGCCCTCTGCACCACAGGCGAAGCCCACGCCCCCTATCTCTCCGCATGGTCGCACGAAGCCTTGCAGCGCGTGCCGCCCGCCCAGCAGCGCGATGTCAAATGGGATTTATCGTCCAGCCCCTATTTCAACTTCGGCGCCGAATATTTTGACCGCGTAAACCGCGCCTTTGCCGCGCGGGGCAACATTTACGAAATGGACGAAGCCGCATCGGAACAAGAATTTACCCTGCGCCTCAACGCCATGACCGAAGCCATGCGCCGCTGCGACCAACAAGACATTTTTGCCCGCAACCAGCCACGCACCGAAATCGTTATCAACGTAGAACTGCTGCCACCCGATGAAACCAACACCCAACGCGCCAAACAGCTCAACCCACCCGAAGCCCTAACCCAATGGCTAGCAGAAGCCGCTGAATAGGCAGCCTGAAAGCGAGTTTACGAGCTTCTGCGAAACTAAAACCCAATTCCCCCCCAGCCCAAGGAGCAAACAATGGAACAATGCTTACGCTACACCGACCTCAAATCCGACAAATTCTGGCGCATAGAAACGCAGGGCAGCCAATTCGTCGTCAACTACGGCAAATACGGCACCAACGGGCGCTACGAAATCAAAGAATTCGACAGCCCCGAAGCATGCGAAAAACAAGCACAAAAGCTCGCCGCCGCCAAGCAGAAAAAAGGCTACGCCCCCGCCGATCTGCCCGCCGGCCACCTCTATTTTGACGACGAAGAATACGGGCACAACCCACTCACCAGCCACCCCATCTTCCGCCAATATTTTGCCGATGAAGACATTTATTACAACGAATGCGACGAAGAAACCGCCTTCGGCAGCGACGACGGCGCAGACACCTTGTGCAGCCTGCAAGAAGCCTTCCGCAAAGCACGCCCCGTGCTGCAAGACTTTATCCGCCACGTTATTGAATGCGAATGGGGCTTCCCCAACCTGCCGCCCCAAGCAAACCAAAGCGATGTCGAGCTCAAAGCCCAAGCCGAACAAGAAACCGACGGCTTGGAAGGCGCGCACTATCTGCTCGCCCACGACCGTGCCACCCTTGCTACCATGCTCGGTGCAATCAAAATCAGCGGGCGCGTGGACAGCCGCGCCAACATCACCGCCGCCATCGCTGCCGCCGAACGCATAGACCGCATCGCCCAACTGCTGCAATGGGCAGACGCGCCTTCCATAACCCTCGCCCAAATCCGCCAAGATTTAACCCGCTTTGCCGAAGAGACGAGCTTGGAATAAACGGCAAAAAGGCAGCCTGAAAAGCCAAATTCCGCTTTTCAGGCTGCCTTAGCCATACCATCCACAGCATCATGGAACGGCGACGGTTCGTCGCCACACGGCAGATTGCACAGCATTGGCTGAACCGAACAGCATTTTGTCGGCGAGCCGCCAACGCTCCATTTCGCCCAACGATAAAGGCAGCCTGAAAAGCCAAATTTCCCATTTTCAGGCTGCCTATTTTCTACCTTGTCTTACTCCGTCCTACCCCATTTTCGCCATTTCTGCCTCCACCCAAGCCATGGTTTCACCAAACGCAGGGCGGGCGGTGTGGCGGGCGATGTAGGCATCAAACACGTCGCAGGCGATGCCTTCCACGGGCATCACGCGGGTGAATTGCACCAGCAGCATGGTATAGTAGAGGTCCAGCGCGGAAAACTGATTGCCGACGATAAAGTCGTGCCGCGCCAGATGGTCGCGCAATGCGCCGAAGGCGGTGTCCAAATCGCCGTAGCCGATGCCTTTGCGCCGTTGTTCATCGCTGGGGACTTGGAAGAGACGGTCAAACGCGGCGTATTCCAAATTGATGGAGAAGCAGAGCCAGCGGTAGTATTTACCCCGCGCCAAGCTGCTTGCGGCGGGAATCAGCCCCCGCTCGGGGAACTGCTCGGCAAGGAAGGTGATGATGGCGGCGGTTTCGGTGATGACGGTGTCGTCTGCTTTGAGCGCGGGCACTTTGCCCATTGGGTTCACGGCGAGGTAGTCGGCGGACTTCACGGCGAGGTGGTCGGTAGATTTCGTTGTATCGTCGTAGGAAATCAGCACGGTGTCAAACGTTGCGCCGCATTCTTTGAGCATCCAGACCACGCTCATGCCGCGCGATTTGGGGTAGGTGTAGAGGGTGAGGTTTTTCATGGTGTTGCCTTTTTGGGTTGGGGGAAAAACGTGATGATACACGAAGCGGGTGTCAGAATGTGTCAGCAGTGTGCGAAGCTAAAACTAACTTTCAGGCTGCCTTTTGGGTGGATAAGAACAAGGGCAGCTCGCCATTAGCGTGTTCAAACGGCGGCAAAGCATGGTTTGATTGGCCATGGTTCGCAAAAGGCAGCCTGAAAGCAAAAAAAACCGTTTTCAGGCTGCCGCTTAAATGTTAAATGGTATTAAAATCAGCAATTATTATCATCTAGTAGTATTTTTAGTCCACCCTTATTCAACAAGGATTCCACCATGAAACCCAAATCCCGCCCTACCCTGCTTGCGCTGGCATTGTTACCGCTTTTTGCCCAAGCCGAAACCGCCGCGCCCTCGCCGAAATGCTGTGCGTCGCCAAACCGCGCACCAAGCTGATGATTGCCGATGAAACGCAGGATTTAATCGAGCAGCAATACCAAAAAAGCGTGTTCACCCAAGCGGCGTACCGAAACGCGCAGTTTGATTTGTCCGAAATAGAAAACGCCCTGCCCGATGGTATCAGCGACAGGCAGACGCATCTGCTGTGGGACGGGCGGTTTTATGCGCTTACTTTTTACAAGGATTGAAGGGAAAAGGCAGCCTGAAAACTAACTTTCAGGCTGCCTTGTTGCTGCGGCGAGCTATGGTGTTTTTTTTTAGATGATTATTTGTAAACAATAAAAGGCAGCCTGAAACTGCCCAAATCCGCATTGAACAAATCCCCAAAAAAACAGCCGTTCATCCCAAACGGCTGTTTTTTCATAGCGGGCAAACGCCCATCAATCCTCGCCCCAAACCTCGGCGGCGATTTCTTCCACCAACTTCACCTTCGCCCATTGCTGCGCTTCGGTCATGATGTTACCTTCTTCGGTGGAAGCGAAACCGCATTGCGGCGACAGCGCCAGTTGTTGCAACGGCACAATTTTTGCCGCTTCGGCGATGCGCGCTTTTACGGCAGCTTTGTCTTCCAATTCTGGGAATTTAGACGTTACTAAGCCCAGCACGATGCGCCCTTTGTGTGGGTTGTCGTTGAAGTATTTGAGCGGTTCAAAGCCGCCTGCGCGGTCGGTGTCGTATTCCAAAAAATAGCCGTCGTAGGCGGTTTGCCCGAATAGCTCGGGGGCAACTGGGTCGTATGCGCCGCTGAGTAGGTAGGACGATTTGTAGTTGCCGCGGCAAACGTGGGTGGTGATGGTCATGTCGGCGGGTTTGTCTGCCAAGATGGCTTGGATGTTTTCCAGCGCGGTTTTTTTGTTGCCTTCAAAATCAAAGTCTTCTTTGCCGTAGTTGTTGCACAGCGTGCCCCAGTACACATCGTCGATTTGCAAATAGCGGCAGCCTGCATCGTAAAAGGCGCGAATGGCATCTTTATAGGCTTGGCGCACGTCTTCGGCAAAGGCTTGTTTGCTCTCATACACGCCTGTGTCCCAGATAAAGGGATACATCAGCTGGTTTGGGCTGGGGATGGTGTATTTCACGATGCCACGGTTGCCGACAATTTTGGCAAGCGATTGATAATGCTGGATAAAGGGGTGGTTTTCGTTCCACGATACTTTGCCGCAGCAGCGCGTGTTGTATTTGCGGACATCGGTGTTTTTAAACGCATAGGCTTGCTCGGGGATAAAGCCTTCAATGCCGTTGAGGTTTTCCAAAAAATCAATGTGCCACCACGAGCGGCGAAATTCGCCATCGGTGATGACTTGGATGCCTGCGTTAAGCTGGTTTTGCACCAATTTGGCGATTTCTTGGTCTTCAATTTGGGTGAGCGCATCGCGGCTGATTTTGCCTGCGGCGAAGTCGGCGCGGGCTTGTTTGAGCGCGGCGGTGCGCAGGTAGCTGCCAACGGTGTCGGCGTGTAGGGGGAGGGTTTTGCTCATGAAGTGTTCCTTTTTTAGGTGGATTAAATGGAATTGACGCAAGGCGTTGCCAGCGCGCAATGTTAAAACAAGTTAAGCCTTATCGCAAATTGCCCTTTCAGGCTGCTTGTTAATAGTGGGCAAGTGCGTTGATTTTTTGCAATTAAGGCTGCCTGAAAACCGAATGGATAAACAAGGCGGCGTTTTGCCACATCCTGCATGGCAATCAACAAAATCCACAATCAAACCTTTATCCAAACGGCTTTTCAGGCTGCCTCATGCCCTGCGCGCTGGTACAATCGTTTTCGTTTTGGCAAAACTCATTTTCAGGCTGCCTCAGCCTTTTTCTCCGCTCGCAAAGGAACGCATCATGAAACGCCTCTCCACTCAATCGCCCCAATTTCAGCAAGAGCTGCAAGCGCTGCTTGCCTTTGAAACCGCGCAAGACCCGAAAATAGACCAAATCGTTGCCGATATTTGCGCCGATGTGCAACAGCGTGGCGACGCGGCGGTGCTGGAATACACCAACCGTTTTGACGGCACGCAAGCGCAAACAATGGCAGATTTAATCCTGTCGCAAGACGATTTAAAAGCGGCGTTTTTCAGGCTGCCTGAAAACGTGCGCACCGCGTTGCAAACCGCTGCCGAGCGCGTGCAAAGCTATCATCAACACCAAAAACAAGCATCGTGGCACTACACCGATGCCGATGGCACGCTGCTGGGGCAGCAAATCACGCCGTTGGATCGCGTGGGGATTTATGTGCCGGGCGGCAAGGCGGCGTATCCCAGCAGCGTGATTATGAACGCCATGCCTGCCCATGTGGCGGGCGTGCCCGAAATCATCATGGTGGTGCCCACGCCGCAGGGCGAGCGCAACGACATCGTGCTGGCGGCGGCGTATATCGCAGGCGTAACCAAAGTGTTCACCATCGGCGGGGCGCAAGCCGTTGCCGCGCTGGCGTATGGCACGCAAACCGTGCCGCAGGTGGACAAAATCACTGGCCCTGGCAATGCCTTTGTTGCCGCTGCCAAACGCCGCGTGTTTGGCGTGGTGGGGATTGATATGGTGGCGGGACCGAGCGAAATTTTGGTGATTGCCGATGGCAGCACGCCCGCCGATTGGGTAGCGATGGATTTGTTTAGCCAAGCCGAGCACGATGAAATCGCCCAAGCGATTTTAATCGCCACATCGCCCGATTATTTAGACGAAGTTCAGGCTGCCATGACGCGCCTGATGCCCACCATGCCGCGCCGCGCGATTATTGAAGCCAGCCTTGGCAACCGCGGCGCGATGATTCTGGCAAAAGACCTAGACGAAGCCTGCGCCATCGCCAACTACATCGCGCCCGAGCATCTGGAACTTTCCGTGGAAAACGCCGCCGCATGGGCGCAAAAAATCCGCCACGCAGGCGCAATCTTTATGGGACGCTACACCAGCGAAAGTTTGGGCGACTATTGCGCCGGCCCAAACCATGTATTGCCCACCAGCCGCACCGCACGGTTTTCATCGCCGCTGGGCACATACGATTTCCAAAAGCGCAGCAGCCTGATTCAAGTTTCCGAACAAGGCGCGCAGCAATTGGGCAAAATCGCCAGCATCTTGGCGCACGGCGAAAACCTAACCGCCCATGCGCGCGCGGCAGAGCTGCGGTTGAAAGATTGATTTTCAGGCTGCATCAATCCATCCGCCAAACCGTTTTCAGGCTGCCTGCGCTATATCAACAAAGGCAGTCTGAGACCTTTGCAAAAAAGCCTTTCCTCCAACAGCAGAAACCCACACACAGGT
>CAUQQW010000104.1:0-6698 GCA_963520365.1 uncultured Kingella sp. | reverse complement strand
TTAAAACAATTGGTAAGAAGTAATTTATCCTAGTTATCTAGGACAGCCCCTAAAAAAATTAATCAACATTCATCAATGAATGTATAATGCCGTTTTTTATTATATCGCTAAAAGGCAGCCTGAAACCGAGTGGGTATTTTCAGGCTGCCTGAAAACGTTTCAATCATCAGTCAAATAGGAAAACAAAATATGACAATGCAACCTTGGCGTATCGCCGTGTTAGCCGCAGCCACAGCATTGGCACTTGCCGCTTGCGGTGGCAGAGAAGGCGAAGCCTCGCAACAACAAGGCGCAGGCGCGCAAAAGCAAATGCCCGCACCCATGGTCAGCGTGGTAACGGTTCAGCCCGAAAACGTATTGCTAGAAATGGATTTGCCCGGCCGCCTGGAAGCCGTGCGCTCCGCGCCGATTATTCCGCAGGTTTCAGGCATTGTGAAACGCCGCTTGTTCCAAGAAGGCGATATGGTGCGCGCTGGGCAGCCGTTGTATCAATTGGATGATGCCAGCTACGCCGCCAACCTAGAAAGCGCCCGCGCCAGCCTAGCCAGCGCGCAAGCCGCCTTAGCCAAAGCCAGCGCAGATGTGGCGCGTTATCAGCCTTTGGTGGCCGCCGATGCCATCAGCAAACAAGAATGGGACGCCGCCCTTGCCGCGCAACGCTCTGCCCAAGCACAAGTGAAATCTGCCAATGCGGCGATTAAAGCCGCGCAAGTGAACGTAAACCATGCGCACATCACTGCGCCGATTTCAGGCGTAATCGGGCAATCGCTGGTAACCGAAGGCGCATTGGTAACCGCCAACAACACGCAAATGGCGCTGATTACCGAAACCGATTATTTGTATGTCAACATCAAGCAATCCGCCAGCGATATGCTGAAATTGCGTAAACAGCTTGCCGCAGGCGACCGCGTGGCAAATGAAAACGTGGAAGCCAGTGTGATGCTGGAAGATGGCACCGAATATCCGCACAAAGCGCGCTTGCTGTTCGCCGATTCCACCGTGGACGAAAGCACAGGGCAATTCACCATCCGCGCCGTTGTACCCAATCCCGAACACATTTTGATGAATGGCTTATACGTTCGCGTGAAATTGCCGCTATCGGGCGTTACCAATGCCTTTGTTGTGCCACAACAAGCCGTTACGCGCGGCGCGCAAGATACCGTTATGGTGGTAAACGCCGAAAGCGGCATGGAGCCGCGCCCTGTTAAAGTTGTCGCGCAAAAAGGCGAAAACTGGGTTATCACCGAAGGCTTAAAAGCAGGCGATAAAGTGATTGTGGATGGCATCATGATTGCGGGACAAATGGCCGCTCGAACAGGCTCAAACAAAGTGCAAACCAAGCCTTGGCAGCCTGAAAACGCCGCTGGCGCAGCCAAAGCGCCTGCCACGCAAGCCGCATCTGGCGCAACTGCCGCAGCTGTATCATCCGCGCCCGCTTCAATGCCCACCTCTGCGCCAGCAGAAAAAGCCGCTGCTGCATCTGAAATTCAGGCTGCCTCTGCTGCCCAATAAGGAATAAACATGGCTCGTTTTTTTATTGATAGACCGATTTTTGCGTGGGTAATTGCCATTTTCATCATGATTGCAGGTGCAATTGGCATCCGAAGTTTGCCCATTTCGCAATATCCCTCTGTGGCATCGCCCACCATCACGCTCACCGCCACCTACCCCGGCGCATCCGCCAAAGTGATGGAAGACAGCGTGCTTGCCGTTATTGAACGCAATATGTATGGCGTGGAAGGCTTGGATTACATGAGCACATCCGCCGATTCGTCTGGTTCGGGCAGCGTGTCGCTCACGTTCACGCCCGAAACCAACGAAGATTTGGCGCAAATGAACGTGCAAAACAAGCTATCAGAAGTAACCGCGCTGCTGCCCGCCACCGTGCAACAAAACGGGATTATCGTTTCCAAAGCGCGTTCCAACTTCCTGATGGTGGTGTTCCTGCAATCGGATACCAAATCATCAGAAGAATTGCTGGACTACGCGCAACGCAACGTTGTGCCCGAGCTGCAACGCATTGACGGCGTGGGCAATGTGCGCCTATTTGGTGCGCAACGCGCCATGCGCGTGTGGGTGGACCCTGCCAAGCTCAAAAGCTACAACATCTCGTTTGCCGATGTAACTGCTGCCATTTCCGCGCAAAACGCGCAATTATCCGTAGGCGCATTGGGCGATTTGCCCGCCAGCCAAGGGCAGCAAATCACCGCCACCATCAGCGCCGAAGGGCAAATGAAAACCGCCGAAGAATTTGGCAATATTTTGCTGCGCAGCGACACCAACGGCGCAAACGTTTATTTGAAAGACGTGGCAGAAATTGGTTTAGGCAGCCAATCTTATGGTTCATCATCGTATTTGAACGGCAAAAAAGCCGCAGGTATGGCGGTATCGCTGTCTAACTCGGGTAACGCTTTGGCAGCCGCCACCGCCATTGAAGCCAAAATGAAAGAGTTACAAAACTTCTTTCCAACAGGCGTAACATGGTCTGCACCTTACGACACTTCCAAATTCGTTGATTTGTCTATCAAAAAAGTAGTCAGCACGCTGTTTGAAGCGGTGGGCTTGGTGTTTATCGTGATGTTTATCTTCCTGCAAAACTTCCGCTACACACTTATCCCCACCATTGTTGTGCCGATTTCCCTGCTTGGCGCATTTGCTGCCATTTCCTATTTGGGTATGTCTATCAACGTGATGACCATGTTTGCCATGGTGTTGGTGATCGGTATTGTGGTAGACGATGCCATTGTGGTGGTGGAAAACGTGGAACGGATTATGGCGGAAGAAGGTTTGCCGCCCAAACAAGCCACCAAAAAAGCAATGGGACAAATTTCTGGCGCGGTTGTTGGCATTACCGCCGTGTTGGTTTCGGTGTTTGTGCCGCTGTCGCTGTTGAGCGGCGCAGCGGGTAATATTTACCGCCAATTCTCGCTGACTATGGTGTTTGCGATTGGCTTCTCCGCTTTCTTGGCATTAACGCTCACGCCCGCGCTGTGCGCCACCATGCTTAAACCGATTCCCAAAGGGCATAATCACACCAAAAAAGGCTTTTTTGGCTGGTTTAACCGCGTGTTTAATGCTGGCACGCGCACTTATTCAGGCTGGATTGGCAAAACCTTGCGCAAAGCTGGCGTGATGTTTGTGATTTACTTGGCATTGGGCGCGGGCGCATTCGTGTTGATTACGCGCTTGCCCAGCTCGTTTATCCCCAGCGAAGACCAAGGCTTCATTATGACCACCGTGCAGTTGCCCACAGGCGCAACCGCCGAGCGCACCGAGAAAACCTTGGCAACGCTCAACCAAGTGGCGCATTCTATGCCCGAAGTCCAAGATGTGATTACCGTGTCTGGATTTAGCTTTACAGGCAGCGGTCAAAACATGGGTATGGGCTTTATCATGCTCAAAGACTGGAAAGAGCGCGCAGGCGCAGGCAGCACCGCCGATGCGGTGGCTGGCAAAATCACAGGCGCGATGATGAGCGGCGCAATTCAAGACGGCTTTGCGCTAGCGTTGAACCCGCCGCCAATTATGGAATTGGGTAACGACTCGGGTTTCAGCTTCTATTTGCAAGCGCGTGGCACATACAACCACGAAGAATTGGTTGCCCGCCGCGACGAGCTGATTACCAAAATGCGCCAAAATCCCGCCATGTTTGACCCATCAAACGTTCGCGCCAGCGGCTTGGAAGATGCGCCGCAATTGAAAATTGAGATTGATCGCATGAAAGCGGCTTCTAACGGCGTGAGCTTTGCCAGCATTCGCAGCGTATTGGGCACCGCCTTATCTTCCACTTATGTCAACGACTTCCCCAACGATGGGCGTTTGCAGCGCGTGATTGTGCAAGCATCAGCCAAATCGCGGATGCAGCCTGAAGACATCTTGGCGTTAACCGTTCCCGCTGGCAATGGCACGCTGATTCCGCTGTCGTCTTTTGCCACCGCCAAATGGGAAAAAGGCGTTGAGCAAAGCGAACGCTTCAACGGCTATCCTGCCATGCAGATTACAGGCGCGCCTGCTGCGGGTAAATCCACAGGCGAAGCCATGGCGGAAGTGCAGCGCATGGTTGATAGCTTGGAAGGCAATTACAGCTTGGAATGGGCAGGTCAATCCCGCGAAGAAGCCAAAGGCACATCGCAACAAAACATGATTTACGCGCTGGCAGCGGTTGCCGTGTTCTTGGCATTGGCTGCGCTGTATGAAAGCTGGTCTATTCCGTTTTCGGTGCTGTTGGTTGTGCCGCTGGGGATTTTGGGCGTGGCTTTGGGCGCAAAAATCCGCAATTACAGCAATGACGTGTATTTCACGGTGGGCATGATTACGGTAATGGGTTTGAGCGCGAAAAACGCCATTCTGATTATTGAGTTTGCCCAAGACTTGCACAACGCGGGCAAATCCATTGCCGAATCGGCATTACGCGCCGCCAAATTGCGTTTCCGCCCCATTTTGATGACTTCGTTTGCGTTTATCTTGGGCGTTGTGCCGATGTATATCGCCACGGGCGCATCATCAGCCAGCCAACGCGCGATTGGCACGGCAGTGTTCTGGGGGATGCTGGTGGGCACGTTCCTGTCGGTGTTCCTTGTGCCGATGTTCTACATCATCGTGAACCTTGTTGTCCGCTTCTTTACAGGCAGCAAGCAACCGCCCGTTCAAGGCGAGTTGGATTTGTTTGACGATGAAGAAGACATCGATGCCCAAGCATTCAGCAAGCATTAAATCGGTTTTCAGGCTGCCTAAAATAGGTATAGCATAGGCAGCCTGAAAACCATTCTGTAAGGAAAATTATGAAAACTGTGTTTAAACATTCATTGACTGCGGTTGCCGTAAGCGTTGCCCTATCCGCTTGCAACCTTGCGCCCAAATACGAAAAACCCAGTGTTGCGCTGCCATCCGACACCTTTAAATACGATAGCCAGCGCGGTAGCGACCAAGCGATTCAGGCTGCATCATTGGGCTGGCAAGACTATTTTGCCGACCCGCGCTTGCACGCCTTGATTGAAATCGCTTTGAAAAACAACACCGATTTGCGCACCGCTAATTTGAACGTGGAGCAAGTCCGCGCTCAATACGCGATTACCCGCTCATCGCAATTCCCCAGCTTGGGCAGCAACGCAGGCGCAAGCCGCAGCCGTGGCGATGTTGAAAGCTACAACGCGGGCTTGGGCATTTCTGCGTTTGAATTGGATTTGTGGGGGCGCGTGCGCAACAGCAGCCAAGCCGCGCTGCAACAATATTTCAGCACCGCCGCCAGCCGCGATGCCACGCATCTAAGCCTGATTGCCAGCGTTGCCAAAGCCTATTTCAACGAACAATACGCCACCGCCGCGATGGCATTATCCGAAAAAACTTTGGCGAACTACCAAAAAACCTACGATTTGGCGAAAGTGCGCCACAAAGCAGGCGTGATTTCCGCGCTGGATTTGCGCTCGCAAGAAGCAATGATTGAAAACGCCAAAGCCAATTACGCCGCCGCCGTGCGCAGCCACGAACAAGCGCGCAACGCTTTGGAACTGCTGATTAGCCAAAAAATCCCCGAAGATTTGCCCGCGCCGTTGGCATTGAACCAACAGTTTAAAATCCGCAATTTGCCCGCAGGCTTGCCATCCGATTTGCTGCTCAATCGCCCCGACATCATCGCGGCAGAACACACGCTCAAAGCCGCCAACGCCAACATCGGCGTGGCACGCGCGGCGTTCTTCCCCACCATCAGCCTGACCAGCACTTTGGGCTTTGGCAGCAACCAGTTGAGCAATTTGTTCCAATCGTCAAACAAAACATGGTCTTACGGCGGCAATCTGTCGTTGCCCATTTTTGATTGGGGGCAACGCCGCAATCAGTTGAAAGTGAGCAAAATTGAGCAAGAAAAAGCCGTAGTTGCCTACGAAGCCGCCGTTGAAGGCGCATTCCGCGATGTTGCCGATGCGCTGGTTGCCCGCGCCGCGATGAACACGCAATACGATTCCAACTTGGCGCAACAGAAAGCCTACAACGAGCGTTTGCGCTTAACCAACCTGCGCTACAAACACGGCGTTGCCAGCGCGTTGGATTTGCTGGACGCGCAACGCAGCAGCTATTCGGCGGATACATCCGTGTTGTCCACCCAGTTGAGCTTGCTGGAAAACTTGGCGGATTTGTATAAAGCCTTGGGCGGCGGTTTGAAGCGTTATTCAACCGATGATGCCACCACCCAGCAAGAAATTAACGCGGTAAAAACCGCCACACAAGCGAGCGCACCCACCGCAGCCCAATAATCTTGCTCAGTAAAAGGCAGCCTGAAAACGGGTTTGATGTTTTCAGGCTGCCTATTTTGTGTGGCGACATGGCTGTTGCGTTGTCTTGTTGCGTTGCGGGTTGAATAGCTGAAACCGATGTTTGGCATTGCTTATATTCAATTACTACGGCAGCCTGAAAAACGATTGAGCGCAGCCATCCATTCGTTAAACAAACATCAGCCCGCTCCAAAAGGCAGCCTGAAACACAGCCCAACGCAACCCATCTTCCATCCATAGGCAGCCTGAGACATCAGCTCCCTTTTCAGGTTGCCCTACCCTACTCCCTTGGCAATAGCCGAGTTCGCAGCGCGGTTGGCCGGTTCCGCGGATGATTGGGCGTTGGAGCAGGCGCACCTGTTCGGGCTGGCCGGGCACGGCATAAGTGCTGACAACGCCGATAACGTGCGCCAACGCAAAGCAGCCTGCACC
>CAUQQW010000103.1:0-6844 GCA_963520365.1 uncultured Kingella sp. | reverse complement strand
TGGTTTCTTTGTCCACAATCATTTTGGGCAGGCGGTGCAGGGTTTGCGGGCCGAAGACCACATCCACATAAGGCGCGCGTTTCACAATCGCTTCACCTTCTTGCGATGCCACGCAGCCTGCTACGCCGATGATTACGTTTGGATTTTTTTGTTTGATGGGTTTCACGCGCCCCAAGTCGGAAAAGACTTTTTCTTGCGCTTTTTCACGCACGGAGCAGGTGTTGAATAGGATGATGTCGGCGTTGTCGGGTTCGGAAACTTGTTCAATGCCGCCGTGTTCTTCGGCGAGTACGGCGAGCATTTTTTCGCTGTCGTATTCGTTCATTTGGCAGCCGAAGGTGCGGATAAAGACTTTTTTCATGGATTGAGTTCTTTCAGGTTGCCCGTAATTGCGGGGCTGATGTTAAAAAATATTTTCAGGCTGCCTAATGGTTTGCATAGGCAGCCTGAAAAGGGAAAGCGCGGATTATACGGATTTTTTTGCGAGAATTAAAATCATCGGTAGCCTCTAAGCCCAGCGCGACCATTTGCCATGCACTCTATCGGGATAGATTTGGCGAAATTGGGCGAGCCAGTCGGCAAAGTGTTGATTGTGGGGGTGGAAGCTGAAAATGTAGTATTTGCCGTTGTTTTGGATGTGGATGTCCCACACATAGGTGTGGTTGATATTCAGGCTGCTTTTAATGCCCACGATGATGCTGAAAAGGATTTCAAACATAATCACGCTCATAAACAAGAATATTTGCTATTGAGGGCGTTTTTCTTTATATTTTGCCTCGCTTGCTTTCAGGCTGCCTTAATCGCATGAGGCAGCCTGAAAACGCTATTTTAATTGCAAACGAATTGTAAACGGAAAGACCATCATGGCAGTAATCATCCACACCCCCGAAGAGATTGAAAAAATGCGCGAGCTGGGCAAATTGGTTGCCGACGCGCTGGATTATATCGGCGATTTTGTGAAACCAGGAATCACCACCAACGAGCTAGATAAATTGGTTTACGACTATCATGTGAACGTGCAAGGCGGCTATCCTGCGCCCTTGCATTATGGCAATCCGCCTTATCCCAAATCGTGCTGCACTTCGGTGAACCATGTGATTTGCCACGGCATCCCCGATGATAAACCGCTGAAAGAAGGCGACATCATCAACATTGATTTAACCATTAAAAAAGACGGTTTTCACGGCGACAGCAGCCGAATGTTTACCGTGGGCAAGGTGAGCCCGCAGGCGCAACGCCTGATTGACGTTACCCACAAAAGCATGATGGCGGGCATCGCGGCGGTGAAAGCGGGCGCAACCTTGGGCGATATTGGCTACGCCTGCCAAACCGTTGCTGAAAACGCAGGCTATTCGGTGGTGCAAGAATTTTGCGGGCACGGCATCGGGCGCGATTTCCATTGCGAGCCGCAAATTTTGCACTACGGGCGCAAAGGGCAGGGCATGGTGCTCAAAGCGGGCATGATTTTCACCATTGAGCCGATGATTAACCAAGGCAAACGCCATTTGCGCATTCTGGACGACGGCTGGACGGTGGTAACCAAAGACCGCAAACTTTCCGCGCAATGGGAACACGAAGTGCTGGTTACCGAAACGGGCTGCGAGATTTTGACCATTTCGCCCCGCACAGGCAAAGCGTAAATCCATCCATCAGAGGCAGCCTGAAAACGAGTAAAGCAAGTTTCAGGCTGCCTTAACGAAAGCCAAATATGAACATTAGCCAAGCCGCCGCCCAAACGGGCTTATCCGCCAAACAAATCCGCGATTATGAAAAACAAGGCTTGCTGCCGCCCGCGCCGCGCAGCGAAGCAGGCTATCGCCGCTTTTTGCCTGCCGATTTGCAACGGCTGCGCTTTATCGCCCACGCGCGCGAAGTGGGTTTTTCGCTGGCGCAGATTAAACGCCTGTTGGCATTGGCAGACGACCCAGAGCGGCACAGCCGCGATGTCAAACAACTGACGAGCGAACATATCGCCGAGCTCAACCAAAAAATCGCCACGCTGCAAACCATGCGCGACACGCTGCAAGCATGGCACAACCAATGTGCGGGAGATGATGCGGCGGCGTGTTGTATTTTGGAAGGGATAGGCAGCCTGAAAACGGGGGAAGCGGGGTAGGGCGGTTAGGTGGATGGAGAGAAAGACGGTGAATGCCGTCTTTTTTGGTTTTCAGGCTGCCTTAATTGTTGGTAAGCGATAGAGCAGCCTGAAACCTCATCCGCCCAACAAAAAACCCTTTATGCACCAAGCACAAAGGGTTTTATCATTCACCAACCGCCGCTACATAAACGCGCCGATAATCTGCACCAGCAAGATTTTAAACACCGTCATGGATGGGAAAATCATGGCATAGCCCACATCGGGTTTATCGGATGCCAGCGTTTTGCTGCTGAACGCCAAAATGGCAGGGTTGCCCGTTGCGCCCGAAATAATACCCGCTGCCATGTCGTAAGGGATGCGGAACACATACACGGTAATCAACAACACGCTAATGGTGAGCAATGCCACCAAAGCCACGCCCAGCAGCAGATAGGTCATGCCGCTTTTGGCAACGGTTTCCACAAAGGTTGAGCCTGATGCCATGCCCACTTGCGCAAGGAACAACGCCAAGCCAAATTCGCGGAACACGCGCGAGGCGGCAATCGGCATGCTCCATGTGAACTTCCATGTGTTACGCGCTTTGCCCAGATACAACGCCACCAGCAGCAAGCCTGCCAAGCCCAGTTTCACGTTGCCCAAGCCCGGGATGGGGAAGGCAATAGAACCCACCGCCAAGCCCAACGCCGCGCCCACGCCCATAGAAAGGTAGTTCACTTCGCCGCCCGCTTTCACCGAGTCGCCGAAAAAGCGTTGCAATTCTTTGGTGTGTCCCACTTCTGCCAACACGCCGATTTGGTCGCCAATTTCCATGCGCAGCGATTGGGTGAGCGGCATATCGGTGTCGCCACGGCGAATGTGCAAAATGCTGACATTGAGCGTCATCAGTTGGCGGATTTGCGGGATGGTTTTGCCCGCCAAGTTGGGGTTAGAAATAAACAGGCGTTGGTATTCTTTTTCGCCTTGCACCAAGTTGATTTTGTCGCCCACGCGCGTGCCGATGGTGGGCACGGCTTGGTCTAGCTTGGCGTTGTCCACGGCAGTAATCAGCACAATATCGCCGTGTTGCAATTCGCCCAAATGCCCCAAGGCAACGGCTTTGCCGCCACGGTTGGTGGTGGTGATGCTCACGCCGTCGGGCAAGGTGCTGTTTACATCCGACATGGTTTTGCCAAAGATTTCGGGGTTTTCCACGCGCACGGCGCACACGCGCAATGAAGTGCGCTCTTCTAGCGTGTATTTGGGTTTGAAGATGCTGTTATACAAACCAATAATCAAAATCGGCACGGCAACGCCAAATGGATAGGCAACCGAATAGCCCGTGGCGGGCATTTTGTCGCCCGTTACCACCATGGCCGCTTGCAAGGCAGATGTGCTGGTGCCTGCACCTGCCCATGCACCGATGGCTTCGGCAAAGTTCACACCAGGAATCAATTTAATCGCCAGCAGCATCAAGCCCAGCGAGAGCAACACGCCGATGGCGGATGCGATGTTGGCTTTAATGCCCAGCGGGCTGGTTAAGCCTTTGAAAAACTGTGCGCCAAACGAAATGCCCACGCCATACAAAAAGAGCAGCAGACCAAAGATGCCGACTACGCCTGGCAAGGCAGATTTGGGCGCAAGCGCACCCATTGCCAAGCCCACAAACAACACTGCGCCTGCGCCCAGCGATAAACCGCGCACGCTAATCATGCCCACGGCGTAACCCAATGCAATCGTTGCAAATAATGCAAACAAAGGATTGGCTGTTAAATAATCAACAAGTGCTGTCATTTGACAGTCTCCTTCCAACAAATAAAACAAAAGCGGTTTCAGGCTGCCTATCATCGCGTGGATTGGCTTTATAGAAAGCAGGTTCACGCGATAATGTATTTTCAGGCTGCCTAACCCGCCACCTGATTGAGATACGCCAATAACGCGGCTTCGTTAAGATGCCAATGGCAAATTTGGTGTTCGCCATGCAGCAAAACGGGCACCAGCTCGTTATAGCGTGCGACTAGATTTTCGTCTTCATCCACATCCACCACGT
The DNA here is from genome assembly GCA_963520365.1 of uncultured Kingella sp. GTDB lineage: Bacteria > Pseudomonadota > Gammaproteobacteria > Burkholderiales > Neisseriaceae > Kingella_B. The sequence continues at coordinate 2,720 of CAUQQW010000103.1, read as the reverse complement.
TGAGCGCAAAGCCGTATTGTTGCTGATAGGGCAGCAGGGCTTGGCGCATTTGGTGGCATAAACTGCAATATTCGCGGAAGAGAAGCGTTAGAGTCATTTTGTATGATTATTACGAAATTAGAAGCGCGCGCATTATAACCGTTATTTTATGTTAATAAAGCGTTGCTTTGCTTCGCAAATCTAAACATTTTGGCGCTGGTTTTGTTGTTTTGTTACAGAATTGCTGCGTTAAGGCAGCCTGAAAGCTCAGTATTCGCGGTTTTGGGTAACACGATGCCGCTGGGGGCTGTTGTTTATTTTCAAGCGCGATGAGTTTTCAGGCTGCCTAAATAAGCGCAATAAGATTGTTTAATAATCGCGTTGCCAGTATTCGTGTTGCTGGGCTTGCGCGGCGAGATAGTGGGCAAGATAGTCGTATTGCTCGGCGGCGTGATTGATTTGGTTGAGGTGTTGGCGCGTGGCTTGGGATTGCGGGATGCGGGCGAGATACCAGCCGATGTGTTTGCGGGCGATGCGTGTGCCTGCGTTGTCGCCGTAGAAGGTGTGCATGGCGGCAAGGTGGCGCAGGATGATGGCGGATGCAGCCTGAAACGGCATCGGCGCAGGCAGCGTGCCGTGTTGCAGATAGTGTTGAATGTCGGCAAACAGCCACGGCTGCCCTTGCGCGCCGCGCCCAATCATGATGGCATCTGCGCCTGTTTGCGCGAGCACGGCGGCGGCTTTTTGCGGGGTGGTGATGTCGCCGTTTGCCCAGATGGGCAGGCGGCTTTGTTGTTTGACGGCGGCGATGAGTTCGTATTGCGCTTGCCCGCGATACATTTGGCTGCGGGTGCGCCCGTGGATGGCAAGGGCGGCGATGCCTGCGTCTTCGGCGATTTGGGCGATGGTGAGAATGTTTTTGTGTTCATCGTCCCAGCCGAGCCGTGTTTTGAGGGTTACGGGCACGTTTACGGCGCGCACGACGACGTTGAGAATCTGCGCGACCAGTTTTTCGTTTTGCAACAAGGCGCTGCCTGCCAGCACATTGCAGACTTTTTTCACGGGGCAGCCCATGTTGATGTCTATCACTTGTGCACCGAGGGCGACGTTGTGTTGCGCGGCGGCGGCGAGTTGGGCGGGGTCGCTGCCTGCGATTTGCACGGTGATGATGCCGCTTTCGCCTGTGTGGTTTTGGCGATGGCGGGTTTTGGGCGTGTGTTGCAAATCGGGGTTCACGGTTACCATTTCGCTAGCCGCCCATTGTGCGCCAAATTGGCGGGCGAGTTGGCGGAAGGGCAGGTCGGTGATGCCTGCCATGGGGGCTAGGGCGATTTGAACGGCGTGCAGGGCGGCTAGGGTCATTGGAATTGGGCGAATAGGTCAATCAGGGTTTGGCGGGCGTAGATCGTTTGCATGACAAGGGCGAACAATAGGCTGATGGAAAGCAGGCGGCGGCTGGGTTTGCGGTGGGCGTTTTCAGGCTGCCTAAATAGGATTTGGTGGGCGCTGTTTAGCAGCATCAGAAAGGCGGTGAAGCTGAGCCATGTGGTGGGGTCTAGCGCGTAGAGTTGATAGAGAATGGCGCTGAAATAGGGGCTGATGCCATACGGATAAATTGCCCACCAGCAGCCGATTAGGATGAAAAAGGCAAGGTGCATGGCGAGATTGGCGTGGATTAGGCTGGTGAGATAGAGACTGGTGTTTTCAGGCTGTTTGGGGCGGCGGTAGGCGATGCTGCCGATAAGGATATAGGCTTGGGCGATGTAGAGCTGGGCGGCGGTGCTGTATGGCTGCACATAGGCGAGGGCGGGGCGCGAGAGGTCGTGCAGGAAATACCATTGCACGGCGGCAAACAGGGCAACGCTGATGGCAAGCCATGCAAACTGGCGATGGCGCAGGGTTTGGAATACGAATAGGGCGACGAAAAGGCTGGCGGTGAAAAGGTTAATTTGGGACATGGTTGGGGATGCGGTGGGTGGGCAGCCTGAAAAAAGGGCAGCTTTGGGAATGGGGTTAATCGGATTTTCAGGCTGCCTTTGTTGATTGGCATTTCAGGCTGCCTTTGGGCTTGTTGATTGGCGTGGGATTAGGTTTGCGGTGCGCCCAATAAGGCAGCCTGAAAAACGGAATGGCTAATGGCGCTTGGCGCGATGTTTTATCTTTGGGCACGCTGCGGGTAAGTTGGCAAGGCTGATGTGCTATGGTTGGATTATTGTGTTTTGCTAACAAAAATGCAGCCTGAAAACTATTGCGCTGGTGTGGCGCTGGCGGGGGTGGATGCATTGGGCGCAGATGCGGCGCGTTGTTTCTTAGCGGCGCGCTCGGCTTTTTTCTTAGCAGCGGCGGCTTGCATCTTGGCTTGTTGTTCTTCGCTGGGCAGGCTGAAATACACGCCTGCAATCACCACCGCCATAGCGGCGCTGTAAAACCATACTTTGTGGACGTTAATCATGGGGAGACTCTTTTTTGTTGGGTGGATTGTTAGGGTTGGGGTAGGGCAGCCTGTAGTGGGTTTGGGGGTGGCTGGAATGTGCTGCGCTTGTTTTCAGGCTGCCTTTGCGTTATCAGCTAAATGAGTAAACATGGCAGCTTGCTGGTTAAACAAGAAATTTAGTTTGAACAAGCATTCTCGTTTGAACTAAATATTAGGCACGGCAAACGCAACAGCGTCATGGCGACAACAATCGGCAGCCTGAAACCTTTGCAAAACCCCACCCCAACACCCCCAAGAATTGAATTCA
>CAUQQW010000102.1:0-6858 GCA_963520365.1 uncultured Kingella sp. | reverse complement strand
ATAAAAAAATGGTGGGTGATGACGGAGTCGAACCGCCGACATTCTGCTTGTAAGGCAGACGCTCTACCAACTGAGCTAATCACCCATTGCTTCCGCCGTTCAGCGAAAAACGGCATTAAACCAAAATCGGCGTTGTGTTGCAAGCGGTTTTTGTTGGTAGGTGATTAAAAGCATGAATATTAGGCGAATATTTTTGTTTTAAGAATTAGGGTTTTGATTTTGCAACTTTGCTTTGCTACATGACTTGCCTAAGCATTTGGATTTTCTTAACTAACCTTAACGCGCCTGCCATTCCGCGCTACAATCCGCTATCTTTTTTGCACTCAACTCAATAGAAAGCCCACCATGCAACTTTCTCTTTTAAACAATCCCAAAGACGCGGAATTGGTTGCCGATGCGGAATTTATGACCGCGTCGCTGTATGCCGTGTTAGATAATCATGCCGATGAAATTGTGGTCAATGCGCTCAAAATTTTGGCGAAGGCGCAAGACAGCAGCAAGATTATCACCGAGCTGCTGCCCAGCTTGTCGGACGAGCAAACGGAAAATTTGATTACGGCGGTGGGCATTTTTGCGCAGATTTTGAACATTGCCGAGGATGTACACCATGAACGCCGCCGCTTGGTGCATGAGCAGCAGGGCAGCGCGGCGCAAGATGGCAGCATGGCGGAAACGGTGCGCAAGCTGCAAGCGGAGCAAATCGCGCAGGAGGTGGTGCAGGATGTGTTGAACCACACGCTGGTGAGCCCTGTTTTGACCGCGCATCCTACCGAAGTGCAACGGCAGGCGACGTTGATGTCGCACCGCAAGATTCGTGCGCTGCTGCCGCGCCGCGAGCTGTGCAAAAGCGCGGACGCTTTGGTGGAGTTGCAGCGCGAGATGGATATTGTGCTGCTGACCTTGTGGCAAACCAGCGAAACGCGGCATTTTAAATTGAGCGTGCAAAGCGAAATCCAAAACGGGGTGAACATTTTTCCGCGCAGCTTTTTCCAAGCGCTGCCGCGCGTTTACCGCGACATGGAAAAGCATTTTCAGGCTGCCTATCCGCAAATCCGCATTCCCGACGTGTTGAAAATCGGCGGCTGGATTGGCGGCGACAGGGACGGCAATCCGTTCGTTTCAGCGCAGACCTTGCGCGATGCGTTTCGTTATCACGCCAATGCTGCGTTTCATCATTATCGCCGCGAGCTGGATGCGCTGTATCAGGAGTTGCCGCTATCCATTCGGCGGGTGAATGTGAGCGATGGGGTGTTGGTGTTGTCTGCCAAAACGCCTGATACCGAAGTGGCGCGGCAGGAAGAGCCGTATCGCCGCGCGGTGGCTTATGTGATGGCGCGCATGGTGGGCAAGGCGCATGAATTGGGCGCGCCGTTGGGCTGCCGTTTTGGTGTGGGCGAGCCGTATGAGAACGCGGCGGAATTTTTGCGCGATTTGCGCACGCTGCAAGATTCTTTGCGCGACAACCGCAGCGAAGCACTGGCAAATGGGCGCATTGCCGACATCATCCGCACCGTTTCGGTGTGCGGTTTTCATTTGATGCCGCTGGATTTGCGTCAGCACGCAGAAAAACACGCCAACGTGGTCGCCGAGCTGTTTCAGGCTGCCGATTTGGAAGATTATCTGCGGCTGCCTGAAAACGAAAAACAAGCAGTTTTGCTGCGCGAATTGCAACACCAACGCCCGCTTTACACGCCGTTTATCGCATACAGCGAAGAAACGCAGCGCGAGCTGGCGATTTTCCACGAGGCGCGCAAAATCAAAGAAGCCTTTGGCGAAGAAGCCATCACGCAAAGCATTATTTCCAACTGCGAACAGCCCAGCGATTTGCTGGCGCTGGCGTTGATTTTGAAAGAAACGGGCTTGCTTTCGCTCAACAAAGGGCAGCCTGAAAGCCGCATCAACATCGTGCCCTTGTTTGAAACGATTGAAGCGCTTGCCAACGCGGTGCCCGTGATGCAAACCTTGTTTAGCAACGATTGGTATCGCGCGTTGGTTGCCAGCCGCGACAATATCCAAGAAATCATGCTTGGCTATTCGGATAGCAACAAAGACGGCGGCTACATCAGCAGCACTTGGGGCTTATACCAAGCCGAGATTGGCTTGGTGCGCCTGTTTCAGCAGCACAACATCCGCATCCGCCTGTTCCACGGGCGCGGCGGCAGCGTGGGGCGCGGCGGTGGCCCGTCTTACCAAGCCATTTTGGCGCAGCCTGCGGGCAGCGTGGGCGGGCAAATCCGCATCACCGAGCAAGGCGAAGTGCTCACCGCCAAATACGGCGATGCCAGCAACGCCAGCCGCAACTTGGAAGCGTTGGTTGCCGCCACGCTGGAAGCCACGCTGCTGCCTGCCGCGCCCGACCCCGATGTGAAGCTGATGAACGCGCTGTCGGAAAGCTCGTTTGCCCACTATCGCGCACTGATTACGCGCCCTGGTTTTATTGATTATTTCTTGCAAACCAGCCCGATTGAGCAAATCGCCAGCCTAAATCTTGGCAGTCGCCCCGCTAGCCGCAAAACTTTGGCGCGGATACAAGATTTACGGGCGATTCCGTGGGTGTTTTCTTGGACGCAAAACCGCCTGATGCTGCCCGCGTGGTATGGCTTTGGCAGCGCGGTGCAAGAGTTGTGCGAACAAGATTCAGGCAGCCTGAAAATGCTGCAACAGCACGCGCAGGAAAACCGCTTTTTCCGCGCCATGCTCTCCAATATGGAGCAGGTGATGGCGAAAACCGATCTCACGCTCGCCGAACACTACGCCGCGCTTAGCCAAGACGCGGAGCACGGCGCCGCCATTTTCGCCACCATCAAAGCCGAATACCAACGCAGTCTGAAAGCCCTGCTGGATATCCTGCAAACCGAAACCCTGCTCGCCGACAACCGCCCGCTTGCCCGCAGCTTGGCGTTGCGCATTCCGTATTTGAACGCACTGGGCGGCTTGCAAGTTGCCCTGCTGCGCAAACTGCGCCAAGAGCCGAACAACGAGCGCGTGTTGCAAATGGTGCATCAAACCATTAACGGCGTGGCGCAGGGGTTGCGCAATACGGGTTAGGCGGTTGGCGATGAGCCGTTCCATTTTCGTTTTCAGGCTGCCTATGGCAAGTAATCAGGGGCAGCCTGAAAACAAGATGCACAATAAAGACGGTGGATTGTTGTCCAATCGTTTGAGTGATTTTAGTCTTGTAGAAGTCTATAAATTTGTTTTCAGGCTGCCTATGGCAAACAATCTAAAAGTAGGGTATGTGGCTTTGCCACGCACCGTTTAACCCTGCAAATCACCTTAAAGGCAGCCTGAAAACAAGAGCAACGCATCCCAGCACAGCCCCAAACGCCCACTCGCCGCATTATCCTTGTTCACATGGAAAACAAGATTACATCGTCGCAGCCATCGCTCATCCCGTAACCCCCCAAGGCAGCCTGAAAATGCCCCCCGAAACCCTACGTCAACGCCTTGTCCAATTCCTTTCCCCCGCCGAGTTCCCCGCCGACCCCGCCCCCTTTCTGCTAGACCAGCGCAAACGCTACACCAGCGCAAACTGCCTAGTCGTGCAGCCGATGAGCGTGGAGAGCGTGCAAAAAATCGTGCGTTTTTGCGCCGCCCACCGCATCGCCATCACACCACAAGGCGGCAACACAGGCACCGTTGGTGGCAGCGTGGCGCAAAGCGGCGTGCTGCTCAATTTAAGCAAACTCAACCGCATTCGCCGCGTCAATCTTGCTGACAACACGATAACGGTGGATTCAGGCTGCATCCTGCAAAACGTGCAAACCGCCGCCGCCGCGCACAACCGCTTTTTCCCGCTCTCGCTCGCCAGCGAGGGCAGTTGCCAAATCGGCGGCAACATCGCCACCAACGCAGGCGGCTTAAACGTGCTGCGCTATGGCACGATGCGCGATTTGGTGCTGGGGCTGGAAGTGGTGCTGCCCAATGGCGAGCTGCTCAACCACCTGCCGCCGCTGCACAAAAACACCACAGGCTACGAAACGCGCCATCTGTTTATCGGCAGCGAAGGCACGCTCGGCATCATCACAGGCGCAACGCTCAAACTCTTCGCCCCACCGCAAGCCGTGGCAACCGCATGGGTGGGCGTGGACAACATTCAGGCTGCCGTAACCCTGTTGTCGCACATCAAAAACCATTTTGCTGAACGGCTGTGCAGCTTTGAACTCATCAGCGAATTTGCGCTGGGGCTATCCGCCCAATTTAGCCAAATTGCCGCCCCGCTTGCCGCGCCGTGGCACATCCTTGTGGAGCTTACCGACAGCCTGCCGCGCGACGATTTGGGTGATTTGCTGGCAGAATACCTATTCGGCTTGGGCTACGAAAACGCCACACTCGCGCAATCGCAGCAAGAACGCGCCGATTTATGGACGCTGCGCGAAAACATTTCCGCTGCGCAGCGCAGCCTAGGCGCAAACATCAAACACGACATCGCCATGCCGATTGAGCGTGTGCCCGCGTTCACCGCCGCCTGCGATGCCGAGCTACTTGCCGCCTATCCCGAGATGCAAATCGTGATGTTTGGACATTTGGGCGATGGCAGTTTGCACTACAACACCTTTTTGCCCATCCGCAGCAACGATGTGTATCAATTTGAACACGCCGTAAACACGGTGGTGTATAGCAACGTGTTGGCGCAAGGCGGCACGATTGCAGCAGAACACGGCATAGGCAGCCTGAAAAAACATTGGCTGCCCTACGTTCGCAGCGCAGACGAAATCGCCCTAATGCGCGCGATTAAAGCGCAGCTAGACCCGCTGGGCTTGATGAACGCGGGGAAAGTGTTGGAATAGTTTTCAGGCTGCCTAAGGGTGCAATATCATTGATTTTTATACATTGCCGCAGCCTGAAAATTGTAAAGACGCTTGTATCATTTGAAAAAAATCGCAAAAACTGCAAACAAACATCTATGAATGTAAAAATAGAACTGTTAAGATAACCGTTGCATTTTCCCAACAATAAGCAAAGGATAAAACATGAGCAGCAAAGTATTATTGGTGGACGACGACGATCTACTCACCGAACTTTTAACCGAATACCTCACCGCAGAAGGCTTGGATGTAACCCGCATGCCCGACGGCGAAAGCGGCGTGCAGGAAATCTTGGGCGGCAACCATTACGACGTGGTGGTGCTGGATTCCATGATGCCAAAAATGAACGGCTTGGATGTGCTCAAAACCGTGCGCGCGCAAAGCAAAATCCCCGTGATTATGCTCACCGCCAAAGGCGACGACATTGACCGCATCATCGGCTTGGAAATGGGCGCGGATGATTATGTGCCCAAGCCTTGCCAGCCGCGCGAATTGTTGGCACGCATCAACGCCATTTTGCGCCGTTCGCAGCAAAATCCCGATGCCAACGCCGCCTCCGCCAGCATTGTGGCCAGCGGCGTAACCCTGTTCCCCTCCAAGCGGCAAGCAATGGTGGGCGACAGTATACTGGAACTCACCAGCACCGAGTTTAACCTGCTGGAAGTGCTGATGCGCCACGCGGGGCAAGTGGTGAGCAAAGACAATTTGTCGCAAGAAGCGCTGGATCGCAAGCTCGCCAAATTTGATCGCAGCATTGATGTACACATTTCCAGCATTCGCCATAAATTGGGCGATGCTTCGTTGATTCAAACCGTGCGCGGCTTGGGTTATTTGTTTGTGAAAAACTAAATCTGGCGCAGCATAAGGCAGCCTGAAAACGGGATAACACGGTTTCAGGCTGCTTCTTTCATACTGCGATGCCAACGATTGATGATTGAAAATGAGACGGGGCGCAAGCTGTTTAAGACTCTGCGCCACCGCCATCCGCCAAGAAGCCGCCCATGCATCCTTTTCTCGCCCAACTGCCCCACTACCTTACTGCGCAACGCCAGCTCAACCGCTCGCCGCACACGCTCACGGCCTATGAACGCGAGTTGCGCGAGTTGGCAAACTTGCTGCCAGAAACCGCCACCCCCACGCGCCAAGATTTTCAGGCTGCCTTTCGCCGGCTTTCGCAGCGCGGTTTGCACGCCAATAGCCTTGCGCGCGCGCTGTCGGCATGGCGGCAATATTGCGATTATTTGGTGCAACAAGGCAGCCTGAAAAGCAATCCCGTGCAAAACATCAAAGCACCGAAAAAACCGCAACGCCTGCCCCGCGCCATTGAACGCGATACGCTAAATGGCTTGCTAGACCAGCCCGCTGTGGTGGACGATGCGCTGGCGCTGCGCGATCAAGCCATCGCCGAATTGCTGTATGGCAGCGGCTTGCGGCTTGCCGAACTGGCTAGCTTGAATGTGGACGATGTGTTTTTGGATGCGGGCTGGTTAAACGTGTTGGGCAAGGGCAATAAGCAGCGGCAAGTTCCGCTCACGCAAAGCAGCGTGGCATGGCTGCGAAAATGGCTGGCGCAACGCCCCGCGCAGCCGCACGAAACCGCGCTGTTCACCACGCAACACGGCACGCGCTTGGGCAGCCGCCAAATCGCCAAGCGGCTAGACCAATGGGCGCAACAACACGGCAGCCCGCAGCATATTTCGCCGCACATGCTGCGCCACAGCTTTGCTGGGCATTTGCTGCAAGCGTCGCGCGATATTCGCGCCGTGCAGGATTTGCTGGGGCACGCGAGTTTGTCCAGCACGCAGATTTATACCAAGCTGGATTTTGACCACTTGGCGGCGGTGTATGACGAAGCGCATCCAAGGGCGCGGCGGGGGAAGAAGCAACGGTAGCAAGCCTTTTTGCCTTATATGCTGTAATTTAAAATAACAGAGGCAGCCTGAAAAAATACTTTTCAGGCTGCCTTATCACGACACAAACGATACATAGTGTTTTCGTTCGGGTAAAATTCGCGTTTTTTCTTACCTAATTCTCAGGACGCAGCTATGGC
>CAUQQW010000101.1:0-6939 GCA_963520365.1 uncultured Kingella sp. | reverse complement strand
ACTCTTGCTTGTTGGAAATGTTATTGGGTGTTTCTTATTTTGTTTAACTATAAAATTTATCCGTGTTTGTCGGGCATAAATGTACGACCTACTGCTTTGCCACACATGATAAAGGCAGCCTGAAAACCCTATCCCCGTTTTCAGGCTGCCTTTTGCATTATCGCGCACCGCCGTTTCAGGCTGCCTTTTGCTGCGCCGCCACCCAATCTTCAATGCGTTTTAACAACGCCTGTTCCGACAAGCCCATTTTATCCATCAGCAACGCCGTGTCGCCGTGTTCGGTAACGATGTCGGGGATGCCGCACAGCAGCGTGGGTTTAAGGCAGCCTGAAAACGCTAAACTTTCCAGCACCGCGCTGCCCGCACCGCCTTGCACGGCGTTTTCTTCCAAGCAAACAATGTAATCATGCGATTGCGCCAGCTGTTGCAGCAAATCACTGTCCAGCGGCTTCACAAAGCGCATATCGGCAACGGTGGCGTTCAGCTGCTCGGCGATGCCCAGCGCAGGTTGCACCATGCTGCCAAACGCAATCAGCGCGATGCCTTGCCCTTGGCGGCGCAAAATGCCCTTGCCAATGGGCACAGTCGCCAAATCGCGCACCACTTCCACGCCGACGCCTGTGCCGCGCGGATAGCGCACAGCAGCAGGCTGATTGAGCGCATAGCAGGTGGAAAGCAGCAAGCGGCATTCTTGCTCATCGCTGGGCGCGGCGATAACCATATTGGGCACGCAGCGCAAATAGCTCAAATCGTACACGCCTGCATGGGTCGGGCCATCCGCGCCGACAATGCCCGCGCGGTCAATGGCGAACAACACGGGCAGGTTTTGCAGCGCCACATCGTGCAGCAATTGGTCGTAAGCGCGTTGCAAAAAGGTGGAATAAATCGCCACCACGGGTTTGGCTTCGGCGCACGCCAAGCCTGCGGCAAAGGTTACGGCGTGTTGTTCGGCGATGCCCACGTCAAAGCAGCGGGTGGGGAATTGTTGGGCAAATTCAACCAAGCCGCTGCCTTCTATCATGGCGGGGGTGATGGCGATGAGTTTTTCATCGGCTTGGGCTTGGTCGGCAAGCCAATCGGCGAAGATTTCGGTGTAGGTGGGTAGAGTAGGGGCTGCGTTGGCTGGCGCTGCGTCCGTTTTCAGGCTGCCTGAATCGGGATTGGCGGCGGCAGGCGCTTTGCCCACCGCGTGATATTTAACAGGGTTGTTTTCGGCGAGCTTGTAGCCGTTGCCTTTTTTGGTGATGACGTGCAGCAGCTGCGGGCCTTTTTTGCCGCGCAATTCGCGCAACACTTGCACCAGCTGGGCGATGTTGTGCCCATCCACCGCACCTGTGTATTCAAAGCCAAAGTTTTCAAATAAACCAAGGCTTTGTTGCACGTGCTCGCTCTCGCTGGCGTAGGTTTTGATGGTTTGTTCGGCTTTTTCGGCGATTTCTTTTACGGCGGGCAGCTTGTCTAACACTTTTGCCGATTGGGTTTTGATTTCGTGCAACACGCCGCGCATATCGCGCATCACATGGCGGGCAAGATGCTTGGGCAACGCGCCGACATTGGGCGAAATGGACATTTCGTTGTCGTTCAAAATAACGAGCAGGTTCACATCGTTCATGTCGCCCGCGTTGTTCAAGGCTTCAAACGCTTGCCCTGCGGTCATCGCGCCATCGCCTATAATGGCAACGCTGCGCGCATCGCTGCCGTTGAGTTTGTCGGCAACTGCCATGCCCAGCGCCGCGCCGATGGATGTGGACGAATGCCCCACGCCGAACACGTCGTATTCGCTTTCGCAGCGTTTGGGAAAGCCTGCCAAGCCTTGGTATTGGCGCATGGTGTCCATGCGGTCTTTGCGCCCCGTGAGGATTTTGTGGGGATAGGTTTGGTGTCCCACGTCCCACACCAGATGGTCGTGCGGGGCGTGGTAAACATAATGCAGGGCGAGGGTGAGTTCCACCGCGCCGAGATTGCTGGCGAAATGCCCGCCTGTTTTTTGAATGCTGTCTAGCAGCAGTTCGCGGATTTCTTGGGCAACTTGGGGCAGTTGGTTTTCGTTCAGCTTTTTCAGGTCGTCTGGGTTTTGAATACTGGGGAGAAGTGGGGTGTTCATGGTGTGAGAGTTAGCGTTGTGGGTTTGCGAGACGCAGCAGTTGGATGGCAAGCGCTAAGCCGACTAGGCTGCATAATAGGTAAACAATATAGGAGATGCCGTTCCATGTGCCAACGTGTCCGCCGATGATGTTGTGCAGCCAGTTGCTTTGGTTGGCGCGCAGGGCAACGACAACGGGGGTGATGAGCCATTCGTTGACGGCGGTGAGCACGAGCAATGCGCCTGCCCAAAAGGGCGTGCGGGATTTGTGGTACGCCATGCGGTTGTCGCTGCGGGCGGTGAAATAAACGATAAGCCAAACGGCTAGGGTAAATAGGTTGGCAATGTGAAAGAAGCTGCCTGAAAGGGTGTCGGCAAGGGCTTTGCCGTTGCCTGAGGTGTTGAGTTGGTTGGAAACAAGGGGGGCAACCACGCAACCAACGCTAAGGTGAAATCCGAGCCAAAGGCTGATGAGTAGGGCTGTGATGCGGCGCATAGGCGTGTCCTTTGCTGGTTGGGAAAGGGCGTATCATAGCGGAATTTGATGGGATAGGCGAAAAAATAAGGCAGCCTGAAAAAGGGGGGAAGGGGGGTTCAGCCTTACGCGTTGCGCTGCGGCATACCCCTTTATACCCAAATCAAAGATTTGGACAAAGGGGCAAGGCTGCATCAAGCCACATCAAATTGTTTCTTCAATACGCTCATGGGAACAAACAGCCGCTTGCCCGAAGCATCCAGCGGTTTGAAAAACGCGAATTGTTGATAAAACGCCATCGCCGATTCGTCTAATACGTCTAACACCACGGCGTAAGTGGGCAAGCCGTTATCGCTGGTTTTGACCGCCTGCATCAATGCCGCCAGCAAGGATGCGGTGCCCAAACCCTTGCCTTGATAGCTGCTGGCAACGGCTAATTGCGCCAGCAAGGTGGTGGGCGCGGGATAACGCGGTAAACCGTTGCCGTTGTTGAGTTGCTCGGGTGCGATGGACAACAACGAAAGGGTGTAATACGCGGCGATGGCTGCTTTGTCGGTTTCAGGCTGCCTATCGGCGAGCACCCAAGTTTTGCTTAATCCGAGTTTGGCGTTTTTGGCGGCATAGCGATGCAAGAATTCATCCATGGTTGGCTTGCCGCAGCGGAATTTTTTGATGTCGTGTTGGGTTGCGTCTATCGGCTCAAATTCGTTGTTTAGCGCCATGTGAACCCTTTTTCATCCAATTGCGCCGCTGCTTGGGATAGTTTTTCTGATAGCGCCCATTCTTCGTCGCTTGTTTCGCAGGCGCGGATAAAATCATCGTATTGGCGGCTGGTGAGCGTGATTTGCTGTTGCTCGGAAAGCACTTTGGGCGCGTCTCTGCGAATAAGCGTAAGCAAATAGCTGCTTAAACTTTGACCGCAAATGGCGGCGGCGCGTTCGGCTAATTGCTTGGTTTCGGGGTCTATTTTCATATCAATACGGCTGCTCATTTGCATGATGACATTCCTTTTTTGGGCTTAATTTTAGATGGTGACATCATACCATAAATATTAAAAGGTACGGATTGAAACCGTACCTTTTGCATTTTTATACCCATTGGTTTTCAGGCTGCCTATGCGTGTTCACAACCCGCCATACGAATGCAGCCCCGATAAAAACATATTCACACCCACAAAAGCAAACGCGGTAATAAACAGCCCAATAATTGCCCACCATGCCAACACTTTTCCGCGCCAGCCTGCCACCAGCCGCATATGCAGCCAGATGGCATAGTTCAGCCATACGATAAACGCCCACGTTTCTTTCGGGTCCCAGCTCCAATAGCGACCCCAAGCATCGGCTGCCCACAGCGCGCCGAGAATGGTGGCGATGGTGAAAAACAAAAAGCCGACGGCAATGGCTTTATACATCGCTTCTTCAATTTGCACGGCATCGGGGAAAAATTTACTGCCGCGCAGGGCGATGAGTTCCGCCGCGCCAAACGCCGCCGCCATGCAAAACGCGCCGTAGCCGATGAAGTTGGCGGGCACGTGGATTTTCATCCACCAAGATTGCAGCGCAGGAATCAGCGGCTGGATTTCGTGCGCACCGCGCGACAGGCTGTACCACAGCGTAAAGCCCACCAAGCCGCAAAGTAGGGCATACACAAACACGCCGAGCTTTTGGATGGCGAATTTGCGCTCGTAATACAGATACATCAAGCCTGTAATCACCATAAACAGGATAAACACTTCGTAGAGATTGGACACGGGAATATGCCCTGCGTCGGGGCGCAGCAAATAGCTTTCGTGCCAGCGCACCAGCAGCCCCACAAAGCCCATAAAGGCGGCTGCCCATGCCAAATCGCTGGCGATTTTGAGCAGCACATTGCCGTGGATGGTTTTTTGGCTTTGCCGAAACTCGCTTTGCTCGTTTTCAGGCTGCCTTTTTTGCTGTTGCCATGCGCTGAGCGTGCCGATGAGATAGGCGATAAAGGCAAAAGTGGTAAGCGCACATTGCCACATAATCGCAGATTGGCTGCTTAACAAATAGCGCAGGAAAAATTTGCCGCTTTGCTCGTGTCCATTGGCGATGTTGCCGTTATACAGCCCCACGGCAGCGTAGCCCGCCAACACGCCGCCGATGATGAACCAGCGCATCGGTTTGAAAAACCAGCCCAAGCCTGTGGCGATGAGTGCGCTTGTCCACAGGATAACGGTTTCGTAAATATCCATGTGGTGCGGCAGTTTGATTTGAACCAGCGCGGCGATGGCGGCGATGCTGGCGGCGAAGAGCCAATCGGCGAGGTTGAGGGTTTTGAGCAGCGATTTTTCGCGCAGAAGCTCGTGTTGTGGGATGGGTTGAGTGGTCATGGTTTGTGTGGTTTGATGGGTTATAGGGTTGAGGCAGCCTGAAAACGGGCTGGGCTGCGGTGGAATGTGCTTTGTTTACTTTGTTATCGTCTTTGGTTTTCAGGCTGCCCTAATCCGAAAAAGCCAAAAGGCAGCCTGAAAACGGATTTTCTTTACCGCGCACGCAGCATGCGGATGCCTGCATACAATATGGCGGCGCACAGCGTTAGAAACACCGATGATGATACAGAGGGTTGGTGCCCAATGCGGTACAAGCCAGTAACGGTAAGTACGCCGCCAAACAAAATTGCCAACACGGCAACCACGATGCGCCAGATTTTGCCGAACCACGATAGCTGATGCAGCGGTGTAAATTGCGGTGGAAACGCCCAATCCACATATAACAAGGACAAAAATCCCGACGCACCCATAAGCAAAATTCGTAGAACGTTTATTTTGTTTACGTTTGTGTTGGTTTGCGCATCAAACCATACGCTTACTGCCATCCAAAGCATGAAGCTCAAATAGATAACGGCGATAACAATGGCATCTTTGGTGGGTTTACGTGACATAGCTGTTTTTCCTTCTATCAGAGGCAGCCTGAAAACGTTTTTACCGTTTCAGGCTGCCTTTCGCGTGTTACTCGCTTTCTTGATGCAATTCTTCCGCCACCGCCAGCACCGCGCTCAATATGCTTTCGCCCAAGCGCAGCGAGCGTTGCCCGTTCCAGCCGAAATCGTCATCGGGCAGGTTGTCGTTGTCCTTAAACGGCATTTCCAGCGTGTATGCCAAGCAGCCGAAGGTGTTGCCCACATAGTTGGTGGCAAGGGTTAAATTCGCCTCGCCAAAATGGTCTTTTTCGTAGCCGTGCACGGTTTGGAAATCGGGCGAGGCAGCCTGAAAACTGCATTTGAACAACGCTTCCAACGCCGCCACTTCGGGCGAATAATTGGGCGTGCCTTCCGTGCCCGCCACAAAAATATAAGGGATGCTTTCATCGCCGTGGATGTCCAAAAACAAATCCACGCCCGTTTCGTGCATTTTTTCGCGCACAAAATACACTTCGGGGCTGCGCTCGGGCGACGGGTTTTGCCATTCGCGGTTCAGGTTTGCGCCCGCCGCGTTGGTGCGTAAATTGCCCAAAGCCGCGCCGTCGGGGTTCATATTGGGCACAACATAAAACGTCGCCTTGTCCAGCAGTCTGCGCGCGGTGGGGTCTTGATGATCCAATAGGCGCGACAAAAAGCCTTCCATAAACCATTCCGCCATCGTTTCCCCCGGATGCTGCCGCGCAATCACCCAAATTTTCAAATCGCTGTCCACTTGGTTGCCAATGGTGAGCAGATTGATGTCGCGCCCCTGCACCGTGCTGCCTAAGTCTTCAATTTGGCACAAGCCGCTGCCTTGCGCTTCACCCAGCAGGTTTAAATGCTGCTCGCTGGAATAAGGCTCAAAGTAGGCGTAATAAATGCTATTGGCCAGCGGCGTGTGGCTGATGACCAGCTCGCCGTTTTCGTATTGCGTGGGCACGCGAAACCAGTTTTGGCGGTCGTAAGAAGCAACCGCCTGATAGCCGTCCCAGCCTTCGGGATAGGCGGCATCGGCGGCGTTTTCAAAGTGCATCACGCAATGAGTGTATGCCGCACCTTGCAGGCGAAAGTAGAACCATTGTTTGAAATCGGCAGCGGTATCGGGGCGCAGCGCCAAGCGAATGTGCGATGGATTGGATAAATCGGTTACGACAATGCTGCCTGCGTCAAAATTGGCGGAGATTTTCATGGTGTTTACTCGTGGGCGGTTGTTTGAAAACAATGTGAAAAATGAAAACGGGCGCGATTATACGATTATTTTGCACACAATACGGCACATGATGGGCGCTTTTGTTGAAATAAATTGCCTGCGTTAAAAAATATTTTGAATAAAAACAAGGTTTGCAGGATGGGTTGAGTTTTTGTTGCTTGACTGCTTTGGCGGTTATCCCTAAAATTCGCATCTTTCAGTCGGGGCGTAGCGCAGCCCGGTTAGCGCATCTGCTTTGGGAGCAGAGGG
>CAUQQW010000100.1:0-7171 GCA_963520365.1 uncultured Kingella sp. | reverse complement strand
GAGTTATCTTCATTTTTGCAGTCTAACATGACTGCTTATCTAGTACAGCCCCAAAGGTAAACATGGTTTCAGGCTGCCTTTTTCCGTGTGATGATGGGCAGCCCTGTGGCTTGGGCGATGCGCTGGGCGGTGTAGGTGGTGTTTTCATTGGCGACAAACTGGTTGGGCTTGCCTGCCGCGCCAATCAGCCAGACTTGGTTGTGTTCTTGCAGGATGCCGATGAAGTCTTGCGCGGGGGCGGTGGCTTCGGTGTGCCAGCGCAGGTAGGGGTCTAGCATGCGCCATTCGAAGGTGTCGCGGTCGGCAAGGTAGCGGAAATGGTGTGTGTCTTGGGCGGTTTGCCAAGTGCTCCACAGGATAAGGCTGGCAACAAAGAGTGTTATCAAAGCGGCGCGCAGGTCGTTTAGGCTGAACGCTAGGACGAATAATGCGCTGATGATGGCGGCGGCAAACCAGAGTGGACGCGAGAAGCCTGTGGTTTGTATGGAGCGGCGGGCGGCGGTGGGGTCGCGCGGGGGGATGCTGTGGGCGGATGGGATGGGCTGCTGGTTTTGTGTGCGGTGGTTGCGCCATCGCGTGTAGCTTTGTAGGCAGCCTGAAAAGGCTTGCAGCCCAAGAATGCTTGCGACTGCCCATACGGTTGGGCGAAGCCATTTTTCGTTGGCAAACTGGGGCGCGTAGTGCAAGGCGGCGGCGATAACGATGCCCGCCCAAATCAGGTGCAGGATAAACACCCACAGCGGATTGCTGGGGGCTGGGGCAGCCTGAAACTGCTCTGGGGTGGTGGGCTGCTCGCTCAAATCGGCTTGGCGCAGCACGCAGGGGATGATGGGGAGATGGGTTTGCTGGGCGATGCGCTGCTGCGTTTGCTGCATGGCTTGGAAGCCTGTTTCGCGGTCGGGGCGGAAGGTGGCAAGGGTGTAAAGGCTGGGATGGGGGCTGGGGATGGTGGTTTCCAGCCAGATGCGGGCGGTGAGCAGGATGCCGTTTTGATAGATTTGCTCGGCGGCGATGCCTGCGATGTGGTGTTTGGCAAGGGTGTGCTGCACTTGCCAGCGGGTGCGCTGCCATTGGCAGTATTCAAAAGTTTGGTTGTGTGGTTGGTAACGCCATGTGGTTTGCTGGGCGAAGTATTGGCGGTTGGCGAGCCATGCGGCGGCGGGGCAGGCAATCAGCAGGGCGGCGCGGGGCAGCCATTCAAACCAAAGCGGCGCGGCAAACAACAGGGCGATGCTGTTGATGGCGATAAGCAGCCAAACGGCAGCAAGGCTAGCGAAGATGGGGATAATGGGCGGAGTATTCAGATAGATGGGGCGGGACATGGTGGGTGTTGGGTGGGGTAGGGCAGCCTGAAAATCGGTTTTTCCCCGTTTCAGGCTGCCTTTTATTCACGCCGCGTTAGCCGTGCAACGCCCGCTTATCCGCCGCCAGCGCTGCTTCGTGCAACACTTCCGACAGCGTGGGGTGCGCGTGGATAATTCGCGCGATGTCTTCGCTGCTGGCTTTAAATTCCAGCGCGGCAACGGCTTCGGCGATGAGTTCGCTGGTCATCGCGCCAATCATGTGCACGCCCAAAATGCGGTCGGTTTGCGCGTCTGCCAACACTTTTATCGTGCCTTTGGCTTTGCCCAAGCCCAAGGCGCGTCCGTTTGCGCCAAAGCCCGATGTGCCTTTTTTGTAGGCGATGCCTGCGGCTTGCAGCTGCTCTTCGGTTTTGCCCACCCACGCGATTTCAGGGTCGGTGTAGATGATAAAGGGCACGTTGCCCAAATCCACGTGCGGTTTTTGCCCCGCAATGCGCTCGGCAACCGCCACGCCTTCTTCGCTGGCTTTGTGCGCCAACATCGGACCGCGCACCACGTCGCCAATCGCCCACACATTCGGCAAATTGGTGCGGCATTCATCATCCACCGCGATAAAGCCACGCTCGTCTATCGCCAAGCCCACGTTTTCCGCGCCCAAGCCTTGCGTAACAGGCACGCGCCCGATGGCGACAATCAGTTTGTCAAACTGCGCGGTGTGTTGCTTGCCCGCCACTTCGTATGCCACCGAAACGCCGTCTTTGTATTCGGTGATTTGATGGAGCTTCACGCCCAAATCAATCGCCAGCCCTTGCTCTTTGGTGAAATATTTAAACGCTTCTTTGGCGATTTGCTGGTCGGCAGCGTGCAAGAAAGCGGGCGCGGCTTCCAAAATATGCACATCCGCGCCCAAGCGTTTCCACACCGAGCTCAGCTCCAAGCCAATCACGCCCGCGCCAATCACGCCCAATTTTTTGGGCACGGCGGTCAAGTTCAACGCGCCTTCGTTGTCCAACACGTTCACATTGCTGATTTTGACCAAATTGGGCAAGCCGCGCGGCGCCGAGCCTGTGGCGATTACAACGTGCTTGGCGGCGATTTGCGCGCCGTTGTCCACATTCAACAGCCATTCATCGCCTTGCTTGCCCGCAAACGAAGCGCGCCCGAAAATGCTTTCAATTTTGTTTTTTTGAAACAAAAATTTAATCCCGCCTGTGAGCTTGTTCACAATGGCATCTTTGCGTTCAATCATTTTGACGGCATCTATTTTCAGGCTGCCTGAAAACGAAATACCGTGTTCGGCAAAATCGTGTTGCGCGGCGTGAAAATGCTCGGACGATTGCAGCAAGGCTTTGGATGGAATGCAGCCCACGTTCAGGCAAGTGCCGCCCAGCGCGGGGGCATCGCCTGCTTTGTTTTTGCCCGCGTCTATGCACACGGTTTTGAAGCCCAGCTGCGCGGCGCGAATCGCTGCGATGTAGCCGCCCGGCCCCGCGCCGATAACGGCAACGTCAAATGATTGAGACATGATTTTCTCCTATTGAAACAATGGATTGTTGCGATATAAGGCAGCCTGAAAAATACTGTAAAGTTAGATTTTCAGGCTGCCTAACTATGTGAATTTGTGTTAAATTACACTTGGCTGCGATGCCAGTCAAGCGAATAAGGAGAACGAAATGTTTGGTCCGTTGATTCTGTTAATTTTTGGCAAGTTGCAAGACACATTTCAGGAAACTTCGCGCACATGGCAATGGGCTTTGGCGTATGGCGTGATTGCGTTTTTGCTTGGTGGTGGCACATCGCTGCTTGGGATGATTATTGGCGGCGTGATTACAGGGCTTTATGCGTGGGGCTACTTTAAGCTGTTGCGCAATCTGGCAGATAATTTGATGCTGTGGCTGCTGGTGTTTTTGGCGGGGCCGGTGTTCCCCCTTGTGCTGATGGCGATATTAGCGGGCGCGGCGAATAAGGCAGCCTGAAAAGCGAAAATCGTATCTATTTTTTTCTTACTCGCAGGGCAGGGCGCAGCGTGCGTTTTGCCCATCGTTTTAACTGATTACATAGCCTCAAAAGGAAAAATCATGAAAATTACCACCCAATGGTTAAGCAATAAAACTTTTGTATCCGCCAACGAACACGGCAACAGCATTGTGATGGACGGCACGAGCGCGGCAGAAGGCTGGAAGCGCGGCGCTAGCCCATTGGAAGTGATGCTGATGGGGATGTCGGGCTGCACCAGCGTGGACGTATCCAGCGCGTTGCAAGCGCAAGCGGGCTTTGTGGATTGCATTGTGAGCGTGGAAGCGGAACGCGCGGCAACTGCGCCTAAGGTGTTCACCAAAATTCATGTGCATTATCAAGTGATTGGGCGCGGCTTGGATGCGGCGCAAGTGAACAAAATCATCGCCGATTCGCTGGCGCACGATTGCTCGGCGTGTGTGATGATGAGCAAAATCGCGCCGATTACGCATAGCGTGGAGATTCGGGACGTATAAAGGCAGCCTGAAAACCCCATTTTGGCTTTAATAAAAAGGAAAAATTATGGCTCTTTGGACTTATTGGTTTATCGCCGCCGTTGCTGTTTTTGTGTTGGAAATGTTTAGCGGCACGGTGTATTTGCTGGTGTTGTCTGCCGCATTGGCGGGGGCGGGGTTTTGCGCGTTGCTGTTTAATGTGAACGCGGTGGCGAGCGTGTTGGTGGCGGCGTTTTTGTCGGCAGTCGGCACGCTGTATGTTTACCGCTTGCGCGGCAAATCGCCGAAAAACAAAGCCTTGCAGCAACACAACGATTTGGACATTGGCAGCGTGGTGCAAATTGAGCAGCCGCTATCAGACGGCGCATGGCGCGTGTTTTATCGCGGCACCACATGGGAAGCCCGCGCCGCCCGTCCGCACGCACATTTTCAAATGGGCGACAACGCCCGCATCTGCGGCAAAGATGGGATTACGTTGTTGATTGAACCTTTGGCGTAATCAGCGTAAATATATTTTCAGGCTGCCTATGGGCATTAAAACAAGGCTTAAAGGCAGCCTGAAAATCATGTAAACCGCCCTGCGCCCAATGTTTAAGGCAGCCTGAAAACGCCATTGAGTGCAGTGCAAACTTCTCACCCCCAACCCAAGAAAGGAAATCTGATGCTTACCACACTCTCGCTCCCCGTTATTATCCTTGTTGCCCTGATTATCATCGGCTTCAAAGCGTTTAAAGTTGTGCCGCAGCAAGAAGCGCAAATCGTTGAACGGCTGGGCAAATACCACGCCACGCTCGCCCCTGGGTTAAGCATACTCGTCCCCTTTCTTGACCGTGTTGCCTACCGCCATTCGCTCAAAGAAATCCCGCTGGATGTGCCCAGCCAAGTCTGCATCACGCGCGATAACACCCAGCTTACGGTGGACGGCATTTTGTATTTCCAAGTAACCGATCCCGAGCGCGCGTCTTATGGTTCCAGCAACTACATTCTCGCTATCACCCAGCTGGCGCAAACCACGCTGCGCTCCGTTATCGGGCGCATGGAATTGGATAAAACCTTTGAAGAGCGCGACGATATCAACCGCACCGTGGTTGCCGCGCTGGACGAAGCGGCGGTTTCGTGGGGCGTGAAAGTGTTACGCTATGAAATTAAAGATTTAGTGCCACCGCAAGAAATCCTGCGCTCCATGCAA
Source organism: uncultured Kingella sp. (assembly GCA_963520365.1). Lineage (GTDB taxonomy): Bacteria > Pseudomonadota > Gammaproteobacteria > Burkholderiales > Neisseriaceae > Kingella_B. The sequence continues at coordinate 2,207 of CAUQQW010000100.1, read as the reverse complement.
GCGCAAATCACCGCCGAGCGGGAAAAACGCGCCCGCATCGCCCAATCCGAAGGTTTGAAAATTGAGCAAATCAACTTGGCAACAGGCGAGCGCGAAGCCGAAATCAAAAAATCCGAAGGCGAAGCGCAAGCCGCAATGAACGCATCCGAGGGCGAAAAAGTGGCGCAAATCAACCGCGCCGAGGGCGAAGCGCAAGCCCTGCGTTTGGTTGCCCAAGCCAGCGCCGATGCCATCCGCACCGTTGCCGCCGCCATCCAAGAACCGGGGGGCGACGAAGCCGTGAAGCTGAAAGTGGCAGAGCAATATGTAGAAGCGTTTGCCAAGCTCGCCAAAGAAAGCAACACCGTGATTATGCCTGCCAACGTGGCGGACTTGGGCGGCTTGATTTCGGCAGGATTGAGCATTGTGAAAGGGCAGCCGCAAGCGAAATAGGCAGCCTGAAAAGGCAAAAAGGGTGGATGATTTCGCCCTTTTTTTGTAAATAAAGCACCGTGGTTGACACATCTATATATAAACCAACCGCGCTTTGTGCCCCGCCCAATCTTTCAGGCTGCCTTTTGTTGGTTTTATTTCAATGTGTTATCTTGCTAACAAGCCGCTGCGCTTCACCCAGCTTTACAGTTCTCAACATCTGAAAAGAAACGTTTAGTTTTTTAAAGTAGGCTGACAGCCCCGATTTGCCTTGTTAGACTGCCTGCACTTGACCTTGATTGGGATTAGTTCTCATCAAGGTCAAGTGTTTTTGAAAACTCATATTAAGGATGTACTTATGAAAAAAGTTCTCGCACTCTTAGCACTCACCACTTCTTTTGCTGTCGTTGCCGCACCTGTTGCCGAGCACGCAGAAAAAGCAGCGCATAAAGGCGCGAACCCAGCAGTTACAAAAACACAAGCAAAAGCGCTTAAAAGCAAAGCAGCGAAAGGCAAATCTGTTGCCCAAGAAGCGCCGCAAACCATGGAAACTGCGCCCGCCGCGCAACAAGCCATGCCTGCCGCACAGCAAGCCGCGCCCACAGCAGAAACCGCACCACAAGCGCCTGCGGCACACTAATTCCCATTAACAAAACAGCCAAGGCAATGCGCTTTGGCTGTTTTTGTTTGGGTTGGCAAGGCGCAGTCGTTTCAGGCTGCATCATTGCGCTGCCACAACGTTTTCTTCGCAAAAACCAGCTTGTTATCGGTGAATTTTACCGTTTCCAAACGCAGCGCCCACACATCGCTTTTCATCGCACGCGCGGAAGGATGCGCCTTGTAAAACAACGCTTTGGCGCGGTCGGCTTCCGCTTCATCGCTTAACAACAGCGCCTGCGCGGTAAATTGAATGCCGCTGATTTTGGCGATGCTGTGCGGCTGCCCTGCAATCGTGCCCGCTACATTGGGCTGCGACGCCATGTTTTCGCCATGCTGCGTTTTGCGCGAAGTGAGCACAATCAACTGCGCGCGCTCCGCATCAAACACATAAAAACAACACGCGCTCCACAAGCCCTGCGCCGATGCCGTTGCGATGCTAACCACATGATTATTACTGAAAAATTGCACCATATTGTTTGGGATTGGCTGCATGATTTTATCCTTTCTGCGTGTGGGATTTTTCAGGCTGCATCAACTCGCTATCCATAGGCAGCCTGAAAATCGGTTTGGCTCTATCTGCTAACGCGCGCAAAAACCAATCGGCAAACTCGTTACCACAAAAAAGCGCATCAACATTCCCAAGCGGGCAGATTTTACGCCCCTTTTAAGCTACACTCGCCCCTTTTTATCTTTTTCAGGCTGCCTATGATCACCCAACTTTCCCCGCAGCAAGCCCAAGCGCTGTTGCAACAACGCCCCGACACCCTTTTGCTAGACGTGCGCGAGGAGGATGAAACTCAAATCTGCCAAATCGCCAACAGCGTTCACATCCCAATGAACCTTATCCCCTTGCGGCAAAACGAGCTGCCCGACGGCGTGGCGATTATCGTGTATTGCCACCACGGCTTACGCAGCCTGAACGTCGCCCGATTTTTGGAACACGCAGGCTTTGATGAGCTGTATAACTTGGCGGGCGGCATAGAAGCATGGGCGCAGGAAGTTGCGCCTGATATGGCAATATATTGAATTTTAAAACGTTATCCCATGCGAAAAACGCCAAAGGCAGCCTGAAAACCGATTTCAGCCTGAAACCTTTGCAAAACCCCACCCCAACACCCCCAAGAATTGAATTCACC
>CAUQQW010000099.1:0-7420 GCA_963520365.1 uncultured Kingella sp. | reverse complement strand
TTAAAGTGCTGCGTAGATGGTGTGGTATTTAGGGCTTATCTAGTACAGCCCCAATCAAAATGCCCAAGCTAATCAGCGGGCGGTCGGCTTGCGGCAAATAGCGCATCAGCACGGTTTGCTGCACCACCAGCAAGATACTGGATGAAATCCAAATTGCGCCGTTTTTGCTGAAATAGCCCAGCGCGATAAAAACAATCAGCAAGATGCTAACGGGGTTAAACGTCCAATTCATCATAGGGTTTTCAGGCTGCCTGAACGAAAAAGCAGAATTGTAAACCGATTTGCACGCGGGCGTTGGCAAAGGCAGCCTGAAAGCCGTAGGCTTCAACGGAGTTAAAACGAGCGCCGCGCGTTGTAGCGAAGCGAAAACGGCTTGATGAGCAACATCCATCGCGCTGCGCGGCGTGGTTACAGCCATTCAGGTATTTCAGGCTGCCTAATCCCCCATTTCTCAGGGTAATCCACGCCCGTGAAATACAAGCCATCCGCCATAAACGTGGGCGGCGCGGTCAAGCGGCTTTGCGCGGCAAACATTTCGGTAAACTCGTTCACGCTTAACCGCCCGCAGCCCACATACACCAACGCGCCAACGATATTGCGCACCATGTGGTGCAAAAACGCATTGGCGTGAAAATCTATTTTGACCAAGCTAGGGCAGCCTGAAAACGCAACCGCATACACCGTTTTCACGGGCGATTTGGCTTGGCACTCGGCGGCGCGGAAGCTGGAAAAATCGTGCTCGCCCAGCAGCAAAGCCGCCGCTTGGCGCATGGCAGCCACATCCAACGGATAGTGCGTCCAGCCCGCCCGCCCCACCAGCAACGGCGAGCGCACGGGTGCCGATTGCAGCAAATAGCGATAACGCCGCCCGCACGCATCAAAGCGTGCGTGAAAATCGGGCGCAACCGCTTGGGCGTGCAACACGGCGATGCCATCGGGCAAATGCGCGTTCACGCCGCGCACCCAAGCCGTGAGCGGGCGCGTGGCATGGCTGTCAAAATGGATAACCTGCGCCGTGGCGTGCACGCCTGTGTCGGTGCGCCCTGCGGCGGTGATGGCGATGGGCTCGCCCGCAATTTGCGCGAGGGCGTGTTCCAGCGCGGTTTGGATGGTGGGAATGCCAGCGGCTTGCTTTTGGAAGCCGAAAAAGGCGCTGCCGTTGTAGGAAAGGGTGAGAGCGTAGCGGGTCATGGTGGGAATGGGGGTAAAAATAATTTTCAGGCTGCCTCAACGCGGTAAGGCAGCCTGAAAATAATCAAACAGCAAAGCGCAAAAGATTAAACCCCGCGCAACAATTCATTCACGCTGGTTTTGGCGCGCGTTTTCGCGTCCACTTTTTTCACAATCACCGCGCAATACAAGCTGTGCGAGCCATCTTTGCTGGGCAAGCTGCCCGATACCACCACCGAGCCAGCAGGCACGCGCCCATAGTGGATTTCGCCTGTTTCGCGGTCATAAATTTTGGTGGATTGCCCAATAAACACGCCCATGGAAATCACGCTGCCTTCTTCCACAATCACGCCTTCCACAATCTCGCTGCGCGCGCCGATAAAGCAGTTGTCTTCAATAATCGTTGGCGCAGCTTGCAACGGCTCTAACACGCCGCCAATGCCCACGCCACCGCTCAAATGCACGTTTTTGCCGATTTGCGCGCACGAGCCCACCGTAACCCAAGTGTCCACCATCGTGCCTTCGTCCACATACGCGCCAATGTTCACATACGATGGCATCAACACCGCATTTTTCGCCACAAAGCTGCCGCGACGCGCAATCGCGCCAGGCACGGCGCGGAATCCCGCAGCCTGAAAATCCGCCTGCGACCAGTTGGCAAACTTAGTTGGCACTTTGTCAAAATAACGGTTCACGCCATCATCCGCCAATTCGTTGTCTTGAATGCGAAACGACAGCAACACCGCCTTTTTCGCCCATTCGTTCACCAACCAATCGCCCACGCCACGGCGTTCTGCCACGCGCAAAGAGCCGTTGTCCAGCTGGCGCATGGTTTCCAACACCGCTTCCTTTACTTCGCTCGATACGTTCGCGGGTGTGATTTCAGCGCGGTTTTCAAAAGCGGTTTCAATAATTTGTTGCAAAGACATTGCTTTATCCTTATAGAAGTTGAGCAAGAAAGGCGCGATTGTAGCGCAAAAACCGTTTTTCAGGCTGCCTAATCCGCCCAATCTCTTTACAATGCCACCTTTTTTTGGGAAGCAACACAATGAAAAAAATCCTTTTTATTTGCTTGGGCAACATCTGCCGCTCGCCGATGGCAGAATACCTGTGCCGTCACATGGCAGCCGAGCGCGGCATCCCCGTGCACACCGCCAGCGCAGGCACATCGGGCTGGCACGACGGCGAAGGAATGCACTGCGGCACCGCCGACGTGTTGGACGGGCTGGGCATCGCCTCGCAGGATTTTGTCAGCCGCAAAATCAAAAAAAGCGATTTGAACGACTACGATTATTTAATCGTGATGGACGACAGCAATTTGCGCGATGTAGAAAAACTGTTTGGCAGGCAGCCTGAAAAAATCTTCAAAATCACCGACCTGTTGCCCAAAGGCAGCGGCTACGACCATGTGCCCGACCCGTGGTACACAGGCAATTTCAACGAAACGCGCGATATTCTTACTGCCTGCTGCGATGTTTTGCTCACGCGTTTGCAAAAGGGCGAGATGTGAAGGCTTTGCGTAATGAAATGTAATTTTAAGGCAGCCTGAAAACGGCTTGCGTTAAAATAAAACCGTCTTTAAACGGCTGGCAACGCACGGTTTTGCTTGTTTTTACCGCCAAGCAACAAGCCTTTCGCATCGCACGCCGTTTCAAGCCGCCAACCTTCATCTGAAAGGACGCATTATGAAAAACATCCTATTCGCTTTATTGTTGGGCGCATTCGCCAGCAGCGCCAGCGCCGAGGCCCTGCTGAATCGTGGCGACGACAGCATGAGCTTTGAAGTGCCGCGCATTGAGCTGGATAACCGCGCTAACCCTAGAATAGACATTGACCGCAGCGATTACCACCGCGGTTATTACGACGACGATTACCACCGCAGACGCTACGAGCGCCGTTACCGCGACCGCGATCGCTATTACCGCCGCGACAACCGCCGTTATCGCGATTATGGATACAGCTACGATTCCGACAACGGTTTCAATATCCGCTATGGCTGGGGCAACGACCGCACGCGCATTGATATGCGTTATGGCGATGGCTACCGCAACCGCGATTATTATGATGATGGTTATCGTCGCCATCGTTATCGCCGTTATTACGATAGCTGGTAACGCGCAAAGGCAGCCTGAAAAAGCAAAAACACGGTTTATCTTGTTGATAACCGTGTTTTTTTGTGTGCTGCGTTTTTAGTTTCGTTGAAACTCGCTTCACTCATTTTAGCTTCGCTGAAACTTATTTCGCTCGTTTTAGCTTCGCTGAAACTTGTTCCACTCGTTTTCAGGCTGCCTTAGTCATTCAAAATGATTTGAAAACCGAATGAACTGGGCAACACGTTATTTCGCGGATAAGACAGCCTGAAAATAAGTTTTAGATACACGTTTGAGCTTCGCTGCAATCCGCTTGAAACTCACTTCACTCGTTTTAGCTTCGCTGAAACTCGCTTCACTCGTTTTCAGGCTGCCTTTGCCAACAACACATCCCGAATCTCACGCGCTTCCCAAATCCGCAGCCGCTCATCGCGCAGGCTTGCCGCAATCATCGCCGCTGCCAAATCTTCCACCCGCAGCGGTTGATACGCGCGCAGCAAGCCCAGCGCATTAAACATCGCCAACGCTTTTGTCACCCAAATCTCCCCCGCGCGATCGCTATCAGGGCGAAGCAGCATAGGCGGGCGCAAAATTGCCGTGTGTGCAAAGCCCAACGCCGTTACCGCCTGTTCCAACATGCCTTTCATGCGCAAATAAAACGCGCGGGCGTTGGCATCCGCCATCTGCGCCGATACCAACACATAACGCGGCACGCCGTTGCGTTGCGCGGCTTGGGCAAAGGCAAGCTGCAAATCGTGGTCAATCGCCCACATCGCTTCTTGGCTGCCCGCCGCTTTGATGGTTGTGCCCAAGCAAGAAAATAACACATCGCCGCGCACCTTGTCTTGCCACGTTTCAGGCTGCCGAAAATCCACAATATGCGTGGTGAGTTTATCGTGCGCCAACGCCAGCTCGCGGCGTGCAAAAACCGTTACCGATTGAAAACGCGCATCCGCCAAAAGCTGCTGCGTGAGTGTTTGTCCTGTTGCGCCCGTTGCGCCGAGTATCAGTGCCTGCATTATTCATCCTATCTTGTTTACAAAAAACCATATTCCGTTTTTCAGGCTGCCTTGATGCGCATAATAGGCAGCCTGAAAACCCTTAAACCACGCGCGCTTTAAGCAAATCGTGCATATTCAGCGCGCCCACCAAATGCGTCCCTTCATCGCACACCAATAGCCCGCCAATCCGCTTCTCTTGCATCATGCGCAAAGCTTCGCTCGCCAGCTTATCGGGCGCGATAAATTTTGGCTCGCGCTTCATCACATCATCCACCGTAAGCCCTGCAAACGAATCGCGCTGTTCAAACAAACGGCGCAAATCCCCATCCGTCAGCACCCCTTTCAGGCAGCCTGAAACGTCCACCACCGCCAGCATTCCCAAGCCCTTCTCGCTCATGGTAACAATCGCCGATTTCAGCAACGTTTGCTCCGCCACCGCAGGCAATTCATCGCCCGCGTGCATCAAATCCCCCACCGTCAGCAGCAACCGCCGCCCCAAGCTCCCCGCAGGATGGCTCAACGCAAAATCTTCCGAAGTAAACTGCCGCGCTTTGAGCAACACAATCGCCAACGCATCGCCCAACGCCAACACCGCCGTGGTGCTGGATGTGGGCGCCAAATTCAGCGGGCAGGCTTCGTGCGACACGGCAGCCTGAATATGAATATCTGCAAAGCGCGCCAAACTAGATTGCGCGTTGGACGACACGCCAATCAACACCGTATCCTTGCGTTTTAACGCAGGCAAAATCGCCAAAATCTCATCGCTCTCCCCCGAATTAGACAACGCCACCACCACATCGCCGTCCACAATCATCCCCAAATCGCCATGCGCCGCCTCGGCAGGATGCACGAAAAACGCAGGCGTGCCCGTGGAAGCCAGCGTTGCTGCCATTTTGCGCCCAATATGCCCCGATTTGCCCATGCCCATCACAATCACCCGCCCGCGGCAAGCCAATATCGCTTCTGCCGCGCGCACAAAATCCGCGCCCAAGCCCGCCGACACCTCGCCAATCGCCGCCGCTTCGCTTGCCAGCGCTTCGCGCGCCCATACAAGATATGGATGAACCATCGCAAACCCCTATTTATTTGACTAAAAACAAAATTTTATCACAACAGTTCTGCCAAACTGTTTGAGCAATAAATCAAATACAAAACAAACAGATAGTAAAAATTTAGAGCCGCTGCCTAAAAAATAATATTGTATGAATATTAAGCCTATACGATAATAACGAAATCACAGCAAGTTAGTGATTTTCCTATGATTTGGAGATAGGAAACCGTTTAACCCACCATGCAAAATATTAAAGGACAAAACTATGACACTTGTATATTGGACACAAGACCTGAACACAGGCTTTGCAGACGTTGACGAACAACATCAAATTCTTGTGGATCACTTCAATAAACTAGACGACGCATTCAAATCCGCCGACTACGAAGCCACCAAACAAGAATTGCAAACCTTGATTGACTACACCATTTACCATTTCCAGCAAGAAGAAAAAATGCTGGAAGAAGCCAACTACCGCATGACCGAGCCACACAAAAAAGTACACGCCAACTTTGTTAAAAAAATGGGCGAATTGCAAGGTCGCTTTGAAAACGGCGACATCACCGCCTTGCAAGAAGTGTTGGATATGTGCGATGGCTGGCTGTTCCGCCACATCCGTCTTAACGACCACGGCTACATCGCCGATGTAAAAGCCGCAGGCGTTCGCTAATCTTCGTTAAAACCAAAAGCGTTTTGCAACTTTAATTGCGAAACGCTTTTTTGTTTACCGCGTTGTCAGTCAATAGTTGCCCATTGGCGTTTTAACTTCGTTGAAGCCTACGGCTTTCAGGCTGCCTATTGCGTCCAGCGTTTAAGGCAGCCTGAAAACCATTTTTCCCCTACCCAAATTGTAAAAAAACCTTTACGATTGCCGTTTTCAACATCACAACAAAGGGCAACCCCATGACCACCATCAAACAAGTCAAACAACTCGGACAACAAATCTGGCTGGACAACCTATCGCGCAGCTTGGTTCAAAGCGGCGAACTCGCCCAATTTCTTGCAGACGGCGTATGCGGCGTAACATCCAATCCCGCCATTTTCCAAAAAGCCTTTTCTGGCGATGCCTTATACACCCCCGAAATCAACGCGTTAAAACAACAAAACAAAGCGCCCAAAGAAATCTACGAAACCCTTGCCGTTGCCGATGTGCAAGCCGCTTGCGACGTGTGCCGCGCCGAATACGACAGCTCAAACGGCAAAACAGGCTTTGTGAGCCTAGAAGTTTCCCCTGAGCTCTCGCACGATGCCGCAGGCACCATCGCCGAGGCCAAGCGCCTATGGGCAGCCATCAACCGCCCCAACGCCATGATTAAAATCCCCGCCACCGATGCGGGCTTGGAAGCGCTCAGCGCCCTTGTCGCCAGCGGCATCAACGTCAATCTCACGCTATTATTCTCGCGCCAGCAAACACGCAAAGCCTACGCCGCCTACACCGCAGGCTTAACCCAGCTCGCAGCCAACGGCGGCAACCTTGCGCAAATTCAAGTGGTCGCCAGCTTCTTTATCTCGCGCATTGACAACGCGCTGGACGGCACGCTGCCCGAACACCTGCGCGGCAAAATCGCCATCGCACTTGCCAAAGCCGCCTATCAAGACTGGCAAGACTATTTCGCCAGCACCGAATTTGCCGCACTTGCCGCTCAAGGCGCGCACCGCGTATCGCTGCTGTGGGCATCCACAGGTGTGAAAAATCCCGATTACCCCGCCACGCTGTATGTGGACGCGCTGATTGGTGAACACACCGTAAACACCGTGCCCGATGCCACGCTCAAAGCCTTTATCGCATCAGGCACCGCCGCGCGCACGCTGCCTGAAAACACCCAAGCCGCATTCGCCCAGCTTGCCGAAGCCGAAAAACTCGGCATAGACGTGGAAACGCTCGCCACGCGCCTGCAAAACGACGGCTTAAAACAATTTGAAGAAGCCTTCGCCAAGCTGCTCGCCCCATTGGCAGCCTGAAAACGCGGCTACGCGCTGCTGCGAAGCTCAAACCGTTTTGGCGCGTTTATCCGTTTTCAGGCTGCATCATCACTAAGGCAGCCTGAAAAAACTTTGGGGCTGTCCTAGATAACTCAGGAAATTCCACTTAAGTTAGAATCTTCCTT
>CAUQQW010000098.1:0-7436 GCA_963520365.1 uncultured Kingella sp. | reverse complement strand
TTGCGCGGTGGTAGCTCAGTTGGTTAGAGTACCGGCCTGTCACGCCGGTGGTCGCGGGTTCGAGCCCCGTCCACCGCGCCAAAATTTAAACCGTACCCAGTGGGTACGGTTTTTTTGTGTCTAGCGAACACAGCGGATTGCATGGTTTGACCATGTGTCGCCTATTCTGTTCAAACACGCAAAAGGCAGCCTGAAAACGTTGTTACGGTTTTCAGGCTGCCTTTTTTAATGTGTGTGTTTCGGGTTTTTTGTGTTTTGTATTATGCGAGTGATGCGTTTAAGAAGGCTTCAAGCTGTGGTTTTGCCAATGCGCCCACTTTGTTGGCAACGTTTTTGCCGTCTTTAAACACAACCATCGTGGGGATGCCGCGCACGCCAAATTGGGCGGGAATGGCTTGGTTTTCGTCCACATTCATTTTGGCGATTTTGACTTTGCCATCGTATTCTTCGGCAAGTTGGTCAAGGATGGGGGCAATCATTTTGCAAGGCCCGCACCAAGGTGCCCAAAAATCAAGCAGCACAGGGATGGATGATTGCAACACTTCGGCTTCAAATGTGGCATCGGTTACATGGATGATTTTGTCGCTCATTCTTTTTTCCTTTACGGTTGGTGGATTTAGGCGACTAAGATAAGGCTTTGCAGATGGGATTTCAAGTGGTATTGCTTTTGGATATTTGCGAGATAGTGTTTTGTGGTTTTCAGGTTGCCACTGGCAAGTGGGCTGTGCAATTTGTTGATAAGTGTTAAAATACGTTATTGTTTGTTTACAAATGGAGCTGATTATGTTGTTCGCGATTCAATTTGCGATTGTTTTGTTGTGTATTTTGGTGGGCGCACAAGTTGGCGGCATTGGCTTGGGCGTGTTCGGCGGCTTGGGCTTGGCGGTGCTTACGTTTGGCTTTGGCTTGCAGCCCACCAGCCCGCCGATTGATGTGATGCTGATGATTATGGCGGTGGTGTCCGCGGCGGCGGCAATGCAGGCGGCGGGCGGTTTGGATTTTATGATTAAAGTCGCCACGCGCATTTTGCGCCGCAATCCTAAGCACATCACCTTTATTGCGCCGATGGTTACTTATTTGTTTACCGTGATGGCGGGCACGGGGCACGTGGCGTATTCGGTGCTGCCCGTGATTGCTGAAGTGAGCCGTCGCAATGGCATTCGCCCTGAGCGTCCGCTGTCTATGGCGGTGATTGCGTCGCAATTTGCGATTATCGCCAGCCCGATTGCAGCAGCGGTGGTGGCAACGGTGGCTTTTTTGGAGCCGCAGGGCATTCATTTGGGCGATGTGTTGAAAATTACTGTGCCTTCTACCATTTTGGGGATTGGCTTGGCGTGTGTGATTGTGAACAAGCTGGGCAAGGAGTTGAAAGACGATCCTGAATACCAACGCCGTTTGCAAGACCCTGAATACACAGAAGAATTGTCATCAACAGAATTGACGGCTGACGACAAGATTGTGGTGGGCAAAAATGCGAAATTGTCGCTGGGCATTTTCTTGGCGGCTTCGCTGTTGGTGGTGGTGATGGGCATGATGCCGTCGCTGCGTCCTTCGTTTGCGGATGCTACGGGTGCGATGAAGCCTTTGGGCATGGCGCATACGATTGAAATTGTGATGCTCTCGGCAGGTGCGCTGATTTTATGGTTTTGCAAACCTGATAACCATGCGGTTACCAAAGGCTCGGTGTTCCATGCAGGGATGCGCGCGGTGATTGCGATTTTGGGCATTGCTTGGCTGGGCGACACGCTGATGCACGCGCACATGGCGATGCTGAAAGACACGGTTTCTGGCTTGGTGAACACTGCGCCGTGGACGTTTGCTTTGGCGTTGTTTGTGCTGTCGGTGTTGGTGAACAGCCAAGGGGCAACGGTGGCGACTTTGTTCCCGCTGGCGATTAAGCTGGGCGTGCCTGCGCCGATTATCATCGGCACGTTTGTGGCGGTGAACGGTTATTTCTTTATCCCGAACTACGGCCCGATTATCGCGTCAATTGACTTTGATACCACGGGCACAACCAAAATCGGCAAATTCATTTTCAACCACAGCTTTATGATTCCTGGCTTGCTGAGCATGGCGTTTAGCTTGGTGTTTGGCTTGATGTTTGCAAAGATGTTTCTGTGATGGATAAATGATTTTCAGGCTGCCTATTGTTGCGATGGGCAGCCTGAAAATATATGTGGCTTAATCGCGCAAAGCAAAGGCAGCCTGAAAACGGATAAATTAGGTTTTCAGGCTGCCTTTGTGTTGTGGCAACGCGGTTGGCAAGCAAGATGATGCCTGCGCGTGCCAAGCCGTTTTCAGGCTGCCTTAGGCATCTTTAATCTCAAACACTTGGCGCAAATAGGCAAGGAAGGTGTCGTTTTGCGTGAGCGTTTTGCCTGGGCTGTCGGAGAGCTTGGCAACGGATTGTCCATTGCATTCAACCAGTTTCAACACGATGTTGAGCGGCTCGTGTCCCATGTCGTTGGTGAGATTGGTGCCAATGCCGAAGCTAGTTTTGAAGCGCCCTTTGAAATATTGGTGCAAATCCCATGCGCGTTCCAAATCCAGCCCGTCGCTGAATGTGAGCATTTTGGTGCGGCTGTCAATTTTCAGCTTTTGATAATGCGCGTAGGCTTTGTCGCCCCAAACATAGGGGTCGCCGCTGTCGTGGCGCAGTCCGTCAAACAGCTTGGCAAAATAAAGGTCAAAATCGCGCAAAAAGGCATCCATGCCAACTACATCGGTGAGCGCGATGCCCAAATCGCCACGGTATTCGTGCACCCAAGCATCCAGCGCGGCTTTTTGGAAATCGCGCAGGCGTACATCCAGCGCTTGAAAGGCTTGCAAGAATTCGTGCGCCATTGTGCCGATGGGCGTGATGCCGAGTTCTTTGGCAAGGAGCACGTTGCTGGTGCCGCGCACTATATTGGGGGCAGCCTGAACGAAGGTTTGGATGACATGGCGCTGCCAGGCAAGGTTGTAGCGGCGGCGTGTGCCGAAATCAGACACCAGAAACGGCGGTGTGTTGGGTTCTTGCAAGGCGTCGTATTTTTTGAGCAATTGGACTTTCTCTTGCAAACGGCGCTCGCCTTCTTCCAGCACGGCAGGCGTTTCAAGGCGGCGGAAATACAGCTCGTTCACAATCGCGAGAATGTAAATCTCAAAAAACATGGCTTGGATAATCGGGCCTTCAATGCGGATGTTAAGCCGCCCTTGCTCGTCGCCCCAGATTTTCACGAAGCGGCGTTTGAGCTGGAAGAGTTCTAGATAATCCAGAAAATCGGATTTGATGAAGCGTAAACTGCGGAGATAGTTGAGCTCGTCTTGGGTAAAGTGCAATTGGCAAAGGGCGTTTAGCTCTTGTTCCAGCTCGGGGATGATGTCGGCAAGCGGATAAACGGTTTGCTTGTTGCGACAGCGAAATTCGTACACACCATGCGCTTGGGGAAAACGATGCAACACCACTTGTAGCATGGTGAATTTGTATAAATCGGTATCAAGCAGGGATTGGATGATGGGCATAATTGCGCCTTCTTTTTTTTGCGGAAAACGGGGATTGTAATGGATGTAGTGATAATGGTGTAGATTTTCAGGCTGCCTTGATGGAGGCAAAGGCAGCCTGAAAACCGCCCACCATTTCCCGCTTTGCTAAACAATGATAAAGTTACGCCCTTTCAAATCAACCCAACAATGGCGATTGAATAGCACCGCGCAAAACGCATTCAGCCAAAATTTCACCGCCCGCTATTCCAATCGCCAACACAAGAGACTCGCTATGCAACGCACCACTCAAACCCTTATCGCTCTCACCCTAGCGCTCACCTTCGCAGGCAATCTCAACGCCGCGCCCACCGCCAACACCAGCCGCATCTATCGCCCATCGCCCAAATACAAGCTCACCAAAGAAGAACGTGCCCAAGAAGATATTCGCCTGAAACAAATCAGCCAACGCAGTCAGCATCTCTTTGCCCTATCTTCCGCCGAAATGGCACTCACCAAAGGCGATGTGAAATCCGCCCTCGGTTTATATATCCACACGCTCAATCAAACCAAAAGCTCCGATGTCGCTGAACGCGCAATGGACATTGCGATTGAAACCCATAACTACCCCATCGCCGAAGCCATTTATCAAGAATGGCGCAGAATTGAGCCCAACCCCAGCGCCGCGCAAAAACGCCTTGCATGGGTGCGCGCGCTTGCATTAGGCGACACCAAAACCATCATCGGCACGCTCAAAGAAACCCTTGCTAGCGCCAACGAAGCCCAGCGCAGCCGCGCTTTTTTGCTGCTCGCCCAAGCCGCGCTATCCAATAACGAATTGCTGATTCAAGGCAAAACCACGCTGCACGAAGCCGCCCAACAATATCCTGATCTACCCGAAGCCGCCGTTGCCGATATTTTCTTTAACAGCGGCGATGAAGCCATTGTGATTAACGCGCTGCAACGCTTGGCACAACACGATGCCGAAATCTCGCCGCCCACTCAGCTCACGCTGCAAGTAATCGTGCAAAACCACCCCAAAATTCTCACCAAATTCTTTGAAAAAACCGATCTCAGCACGCTCTCTACCGTGTGGCAACAGCTTGAAATTGAAAGCCTGATCCACAACCAAGACTACCGCAAAGCCCAGCGCAAGCTAGACAAGCTGATTGAAAAAGACCCGAAAGCCGAATTCTATTTTCAGGCTGCCAAACTGGCGAACAAGCGCAATGCCAAAAATTTTAGCGAAAGCGCCATCAACTACTACACCAAAGCCTATCAAATCGGCACATCCGAGCAAAAATACCAAGCCGCCATGTCGCTTGCCCTGCTCTATGCCAGCAACAAAGACTACGCCCAAGCCACCCAATGGGCGAACAAGCTAGATCAAAGCGACAACATCACCGACCGCGAAGCCTTGCTCGCCAGCATCGCCAGCGAACAAAAAAACTGGTCAGTCGCCCAGCAGCACGCCAAAACCGCGCTAGAAAGCGAAATCACTAGCAAAAATCCCTTATTCACGCGCCAAGAAATCAGCAGCCTATACGCCTATATTCTCGTCCAATCCCAATCGCCCGAAAAAGCGCTGGAAGAAATCAACCAACTGCTGGCAAAAATTGAGCAACAAAAATCCAGCCCCACCTACGCCATAGACCGCTCCACCATCATCTATCAACGAGGTTTATTGTATGCCGACAAGCTTAAGCAGCCTGAAAAAGCCGTTGCCGATTTTCGCACCTATCTCATCCACAACCCCGATAGCGCGCAAGGGCAAAACGCTCTTGGCTACAACCTGCTAGACATGGGCAAAGAACACCTGCCCGAAGCGCTGGAACTCATCAGCGCCGCCCATAAAAAAGAGCCCAACAATCCGCAAATCATAGACAGCATGGGCTGGGCGTTCTACCAAAATGGCGAATACCAAAAAGCGCAAACCCTGCTCGCCCAAGCCTACGAAAAAGACCAAGATGCCGAAATCGGCGCTCATCTTGGCGCAGCATTGTGGCAGCTGGGCAAGCATCATCAAGCCAAAAAAATCTGGCGCACCAGTTGGCAAAAAGCAGCCAACAACGCCGCGCTGCAACGCATTCTCAAAGAATTCAACATCAGCTTTGAGAAATAACGACGCAACTGCGTTTTCAGGCTGCCTATCGGGTTAAACTGGGCAACCATGCCGCCCATCCCAAAGGCAACCTGAAAACAACCAAACGCTTATCTCTCAACAAACCAACAAACGGATTAACCCCTTTTCAGGCTGCCCCAGTCGTTTTGATTCCCATGAAAAAATTCTCATCCCTTTCCCTTCTCGCCCTTGCCCTACTGCTTACCGCCTGCCAAATCCACCCCACACCATCCCAATGGCACAGCGCCAGCCAAGCTCAAAACTTCACCGCCACAGGGCGGCTCAGCGTTAAACAAAACGACAAAGGCAGCTACGGCAATTTTGACTGGACGCGCACCCCCGCCGTAGAAACCATCAACATCAACACCCCGCTGGGCAACACCATCGGGCAGCTCTGCCAAGACCCGCAAGGCGTTATCGCCACCGATGCTAACGGCAAGACCTACCAAGCCGCCACCCCCGAGCAACTCAGCCAACAACTGCTCGGCTACCAAATCCCCATCCAATACCTGCACACATGGGCAAACGGCGCCTATCTCCCCAACCATCCCCACAGCACCAACGCCGACGGCAGCCTGAATCAACTGGGCTGGAACATCAGCCGCACCGCCCACGCCGACGGCACCCCCCGCATCCTGCAACTCAAAAACAACCAACTCACCATCCGCATGGTCATCAGCGAAATCGCCCCCACCAGCGACACCCCAACCCATTGCACCGCCCGCCAAATCTAACCAACCATCCATAGGCAGCCTGAAAAACCCAAAACCCATTTTCAGGCTGCCTTATTCGTCCCCAAGAAAGCCCACCATGCTCCCCGCCCACCTTCCGCACTACCCCGCCCCCGCCAAGCTCAACCTAGACCTACGCATCATCCGCCAACGCCCAGACGGCTACCACGACATAGAAAGCATCTTCACCCTAATCAATCTCAGCGACACCCTTGCCATCGCCCCCCGCAACGACAACCAAATCACACTCCACACCCCCACGCCCAACGTCCCCCCCGAGCAAGATCTCACCGTCCGCGCCGCCCAAGCCCTGCGCCAAGCCACAGGCAGCCTGAAAACCCAAACCACCCCACTCGGCGCAGACATCTGGCTACACAAAACCATCCCCATGGGCGGCGGACTCGGCGGCGGCAGCTCCAACGCCGCCACCGTACTCATCGTGCTCAACCAACTCTGGCAGCTCAACCTCAGCCCCGAGCAACTCATCCAAATCGCCACCCCACTCGGCGCCGACGTTCCCTTTTTTGTTTACGGGCAAACCGCCTTCGCACGCGGCATCGGCGAACAACTGCAACCCATCAGCATCCCCGAACAACACTACGTCCTCGTCCACCCCAACGCCCACATCCCCACCGCCCAAATCTTCCAACACCGCGATCTCCCCCGCAACAGCCCCAGCAGCCCCAACCCCAGCTACGCCGCCCTGCAACCCCTACGCAACGACATGCAAAACATCGTCCTGCAAAACTACCCCACCGTTGCCGCCGCCTACCACCAACTGCAAGCCCACGGCACCCCCCAGCTCACAGGCTCAGGCGCCTGCCTATTCCTGCCCACCGCCAGCCTGGAAGCCGCCCAACGCATCCAAAGCCAACTTCCGCCCGAGCTAGAAAGCTGGGCAGTTAGCTCCCTACCCACCCACCCCCTTAAAACATATTTCCAAAAATAAACAATCCCCTACCCCAAAACACCCCATCATCATCTTGACAAAACCACCCCAAACCACCATAATCCGCGCTTTCATTTTTCACCATAATGAAAACCGTTGGGGAGTCGTCAAGTGGTCTAAGACACTGGATTTTGATTCCAGCATGCGAAGGTTCGAATCCTTCCTCCCCAGC
>CAUQQW010000097.1:0-7708 GCA_963520365.1 uncultured Kingella sp. | reverse complement strand
TTGCAGGATAAGGCTTGTGGGGAGTTTTAGCACCTTTTTTGTTACTTATGCCTTGTTTAGGCATTAGGCGGCCTGAAAACCCATCATCAGCCCTAATCCAATCCCACAAAAAAAGGCAGCCTGAAAATAGATAACTCCATTTTCAGACTGCCTTAATTCCATCTCACATCCCCCGCACCTCAGGGCTTTCCACCGCCCCAAACGGATGCTTATACCGATTATAAGCAAACAAATACTGGCTCGGAAAACGCCGAATCCAATACTCCACATTGCGGTTAATCAACGCCGCATCATGCGCCTTGTCGCCGTTAAAGCGGCCTGAAATCGGCGCAACGTGCAGCGCAAACCCCCGCCCATTTGGCAAACGCTCGCCCACAAAAAACAACGCCTGCACATTCTTCACCTGCGCCAGCTTGCCCGCTAGCGTCATCGTGTAAGCAGGCTTGCCAAAAAAGTCCACCCACACCCCTTCACCGCCTTCCAACGGACTAGGCACATGATCAGGCAACACAATCGTCGCCTCGCCCGCGCGCAACGCCTTCATAATCTGCTTCACCCCTTGCAGATTAGTCGGTGCCGTCCGCCCCTTACCGCGCACCCGCCCCGCCTGCATAATCGCATCAAACATCTTGATTTTTGGCGGTTTATACATCGCCGTAAGCGCAAACGGCAGCTGCTCGCTGATATAGCGCCCCGCCAAATCATAGCTCCCAATATGCGGCGTAATCAGCAGCAAGCCCTCGCCCGCATTTAAGGCAGCCTGAATATGCTGCCAACCATGCACCTCGCGGAACAAAGCCACAATCTTTTCAGGCTGCCGAAAAAACGCCACCGGCAATTCCAAGCCGCTTTTCACTGTTTCTTGGCACACCCGCAGCACATCGCGCCAACCATGCGGCAAACCCGCTTGGCGCAAATGCCGCCGAATGCGTCTGCGCTCCTTGCCCAATACCGCATACATCACCCACCCCAGCGCATTGCCCAAGCCATGCAACACAGGCAACGGCAACGCCGCCGCGATTTGAAAAAGCCATTTCAGCATGATTTCCATTTCAGCGTTGTTTATTGCGCGGCAGGACCGATGTAATCAACAGGCTCATTGGGTTCGACAACAGATTTTTTCTCCAACGGATATTTCTCGCGCAATTTATTAAAGCGCATACATTTCGGGTCTTTGGGCTTGTTGGTGCAATAATCTTCCGTTTTCTTGCAACGCGCCGTTTCTTGCGCACTCAAAGACTGGCAGCCTTTTGCCGCGCGCAAAGGATTGCCCAACGGTTGGGGCGCAGCCGAAGCCACAAACGCTGCCAACAAAGCCGCCGCAGCCAATGAAAGTTGAACGGTTTTCATCATAACGTCCTTAATTTAGAGTGGTTAAACAGTGGTTGCGAGTATAAGCGTTTTCAGGCTGCCTTGCCTAGCCCGTTGCAATTTGCTATCATCCGCCCCGCATTAAGAGTTGGAAATTCCATGCCAACCTGTTGTTTACAAAACAATAAGGTGGACGGTTTATAACCGATGTGGCTTGTTACCCATAAACAAGCAATCCCAACCCGCTTTTAATGCGGGCATTTTTTTATCTGCCGCAAATGGAAACCCTTTTGCCCGCGGCAACGAACACTGCCCTTTTTTATCCATCCCCCATAACAAGGAAATCCCATGAGCGAATACCTCTTCACCTCCGAATCCGTATCCGAAGGGCATCCCGATAAAGTTGCCGACCAAATTTCTGATGCCATTTTAGATGCCATTTTTGCCCAAGACCCTAAATCGCGCGTGGCCGCCGAAACGCTGGTTGCCACCGATTTGTGCGTGCTGGCAGGCGAAATCACCACCACCGCCCAAGTGGACTACGAGCAAATCGCGCGCGACACCATCGCCCGCATCGGCTACACCGACCCCAGCCTCGGCTTTTCCGCCGAAAGCTGCAAATTTTTGCTGAACTACGGCGTGCAATCGCCCGACATCGCCCAAGGCGTAAACGAAGGCGAAGGCATTGACCTAAACCAAGGCGCGGGCGACCAAGGCTTGATGTTTGGCTACGCTTGCGACGAAACCCCCACGCTGATGCCGTTTGCCATTTATTACAGCCACCGCCTGATGCAACGCCAAAGCGAAGTACGCAAAAGCGGCTTGCTGCCATGGCTGCGCCCCGATGCCAAAGCGCAATTAACCGTGGCATACGATAGCGAAACAGGCAAAGTTACCCGCATTGACACCGTGGTGCTTTCCACCCAACACGCGCCCGAAATCGGCTACGAAGAGCTATGTTCTGCGGTGAAAGAACACATCATCTTGCCCGTGTTGCCCAAAGAATTGCTCACGCCCGAAACCAAATATTTGATTAACCCAACGGGCAAATTTGTCATTGGCGGCCCGCAAGGCGACTGCGGCTTAACAGGGCGCAAAATCATTGTGGACACCTACGGCGGCGCAGCACCCCACGGCGGCGGCGCGTTCTCGGGCAAAGACCCCAGCAAGGTGGATCGTTCCGCCGCGTATGCAGGGCGCTATGTGGCGAAAAACATTGTTGCCGCAGGCTTGGCAAGCCAATGCCAAATCCAAATTTCCTACGCCATCGGCGTGGCGGAACCCACTTCTATTTCGGTGGACACCTTTGGCACGGGCAAACTGAACGAAGCCGAGTTGATCAAATTGGTGCGCGAACATTTTGACCTGCGCCCCAAAGGCATCATCCAAATGCTGGATTTGCTGCGCCCCATTTACAGCAAAACCGCCGCTTATGGGCACTTCGGGCGCGAAGAACCTGAGTTCACTTGGGAGAAAACCGATAAAGCCGAAGCATTGAGAAAAGCGGCAGGCTTGTAAATCGTTTGCCAACAATTTGAAACGTCAAAGGCAGCCTGAAAACGTGTAAACCGCGTTTCAGGCTGCCTTAATCATTACAGAAAGCAAATCAACATGAGCCGCAAGAAAAAGCCGCAAACCGAAAAACTCACCGAATTCCTCCGCCGCCTGCCCGCCGTGCGCGAGCCGATTGACAGCAGCCGCGACCGCGACGGTCGCTGGCAGGTGCGGTTTTATCTGAATCTGGACCACCCTCTCGCATGGAATGTGGTGCAGGAGCTGGCGTTCGTGCTCAACTGGCTGTCCGTCAGCGAGCAGCTGCCCGCGCGTTTTTACCCCGTATCGCCGCCGCCCTACCTCAACGGCGGGCCGCACCAGTTTCTCGTGTGGGTGATTGAAAGCGAATCGCCCGAATTCACCGCCGACCAAGCCGCCGAATACCTCGCGGGCTATCTGCCCCAGCCGCCCGACGATTTGAGCCAATGGAAAACAGACGTACCCACCAAGCGCGCAGATGAAGCCGAATTTGAAGACTGCGAACAGGCATTGACCGAAGCCGACATCCAAGCAGTGGCAGAACAACTCGGTGCAGAGCTGCCCCATGCTTTCAGGCTGCATTATCTGCACTACAACGGCGGCACCCCGCGCCTGTCGCTGTTTGTGAACGACGAAATTGACTACGACGACATTGAAATCAGCCAGTTCTTCCCCATCCGCTACGCCCGCGAGTTTGCCGACGACCCCGAATTCACACTGGAAGGTCGCGCCCTGATGCACTGGGCAGACGGCGAAATCCCCGACACACTCATCCCATTTGCCATGGACTGGGGCGGCAACTACATCTGCCTAGAAAAAGACAGCGGACGGATTGTCTATTATGTGCGCGACGTATGGCGCGACCACCTTTCCACCGAAGCCAATTTCGCCGCCAACAGCACGGTAATCGCCGAATCGTTTGACGCATTTTTGCTGGGCTTGCAGGAAAATCCCGAAGATTGGGAAGATTGAAACATTAGAAAAAAGGCAGCCTGAAAACATGGATATAGAATTAAACAACGGGCGCATCACCGTGCCCCGCACCCCGAATTAAGCGCGTGCGCCCTCAACGTCCACCACGCCGAAGCAGGCGACGGCATAGCCCTGCCCATCATCATCCACAACGGCGACTGGTTCGTCAGCAACGGATTTTTCTACGGCAGCGGCTATGCGGATTGCTGGCAGATGGGCGATGCGGAACATTTGAGCCAAAACATCAACAAAGGCTGGCTGGCAGCGCGCATACCCGAGCGCAGCAAAACCAACTTCGGCACCCTGGGCTATCGGCAAACCGACAATGGGCGCTGGCTGTTTGACCGCGAAACATACAGCGCACACACACTCGGGCTGCTCAACCGACTGCCGCGTCCGTCCGGACCGCGCCCACAGCCAAGCCAGCACCTGCTTTCCGAAACCGTTTTTTATCGGCAGGACGGCGAAAAACGGGAGGCGGGGAAAAGTTTTACCGCTGCATATCGCTACAATGGCTTGTATTATTTTGTGAATTTGGTGGTTTACGCCGACGGCGGCATAGAAATCGGCTACCTGCCCGAAAAAAAATCCGACTGCACAGGGAAAGCATCGCGGCAGCGTTGGACAACGGCGATTTAAGCCTGTCGCCGCCCGCAGGCACACGGCTGCACATTGGCGGCTTGGGCAGCGTGCTGCTGCACGACGAATACGACGGAACGGACGCAGACGATTTTCTTTTGGAATTGGACGATGCCTTGGCACAACTCAACGGGCTGCCGACAACGGGCGACAAATTCTTGGCGGCGGCAGCAGCTTATCAAACCGAGCCGTCGCCAGAAAACAAACAGCGCGTGAAAGCGGCTTTTGAAGCGATGCCCTCGATGACCGCTTTGGCGCTGGAAGATGAATTATGGGACATCGGGCTGGAGAATTATTGGTTGAAGGATGGAAAAGAGTGAACACCCCTAAGGCAGCCTGAAAACCCACCCAACAAAAAAACGACTGAACACCCCTTCGCATTCAGTCGTTTTCCATTTTAACTTCGTTAAAGCCTTTGGCTTTCAGGCTGCCGATTTATAGCGCAGCGTCAAAGCGTTCTTGCACTTTATCCCAGTTCACCACGTTCCAGAATTCTTTGATGTAATCGGGGCGGCGGTTTTGGAATTTCAAGTAATACGCGTGTTCCCAAACATCCAACACCATGAGTGGCACGCCTTCGCAGCCTGCAATGGCTTTGCCCATTAAGGGGCTGTCTTGGTTGGGGGTGGAAACGATTTGCAGCTTGCCGCCGTTTAACACCAGCCAAGCCCAGCCTGATGCGAAGCGGGTTTGCGCGGCTTTT
This sequence comes from uncultured Kingella sp., assembly GCA_963520365.1. Lineage (GTDB taxonomy): Bacteria > Pseudomonadota > Gammaproteobacteria > Burkholderiales > Neisseriaceae > Kingella_B. The sequence continues at coordinate 2,550 of CAUQQW010000097.1, read as the reverse complement.
TCAAACTCGGCTTGGAAGGCTTCCACGCTACCAAAATCGCGTTCAATGGCATCTTTCAGGCTGCCTGAAAGCGTGGTGCCTTTTTTCAGGTTTTGCCAGAAGAACGAATGGTTGGCATGGCCGCCCACGTTGTTGCGAACGGGCATTTGCTTATCAGCGGGCAGCTCTGCCACGCGCGCAATCAACGCTTCTGGCGATAGATTTTGGAACTCAGCAGGCAGGCTTTCAACGGCTGCGTTGGCGTTGTTCACATAGGTTTGATGGTGTTTACTGTGGTGGATTTCCAAGGTTTGCGCGTCGTAATAGGGTTCTAGCGCATCGTAGGCAAAGCCTAGCTCAGGGAGTGTGTAAGCCATTTTGTTTTCCTTTTTTGGCGTGGTTGTGAAACAGCGGATAATAGACTGTCAACCACTATTGAGCAAGCGTTTCGCCATTAAAGATTTTTATGGTGCAGACAATGCGGCAGCCTGAAAAACAAGTGGGCGCAAATGCGCGATAAATGGCGTTGGCAACGGGCGGATTTTTTGTTGCAGCCATGCTATTGCCGCCCTCCCACGCCATCAAGGCAGCCTGAAAACAAGTTCCCGCGCTGGTGCAAAGCCAAAACGCTTCGTATTCCACCCATCCCTAATCTGTTCTACAATCCGCCGCTTTATCCCACCCGAAAGCCCATCATCATGCGCCTGAAAAATCTCTTTCCCCTTGCCCTGCTGCTTGCCAGCACCTTTGCCCAAGCTGTTGCCATCCAGCGCTGGCACAACGCCAATGGCACGCAAATTTTGCTGGTTGAGCGCCACGAATTGCCGATTGTGGATTACGCCGTGATTTTCAAAGGCGCAGGCAGCACTGCCGAGCCCGATGGCAAAAGCGACATCGCTACCGCCACAGCTTCCATGCTCACTCGCGGCACGCAAAAGCTAGACGAAGAAACCTTCACCGCGCGCATGAACGACCTTGGTTCCAGCATTTCAGGCAGCAGCAGCTTTGAATACAGCATTTTTTCCTTTCGCAGCCTAAGCGACAGCAACAAACTCGCCCCCACCGCCGATTTGCTCAACCAAGCGCTCACCCAGCCGCGCTTTGAACAAGCCGTGCTAGAACGCCTGCAAAACCGCGCCGTACTCGCGCTGCGCCAAGCGCAAAGCTATCCTGCCTACATCACCAACCGCGAGCAAACCAAGCTCAACTACCCCAGCCATCCCTACGGCAAAGCCGCCTACCGCAGCGAGCAAAGCATCCGCGCCGTAACGCTAACCGACGTCCAAACCTTCCATCAACAACACTATGCCCAAGACAACGCCATCGTTGCCATTGTGGGCGACATCAACCGCAGCCAAGCCGAGCAACTGGTTGCCCAAACGCTTAACGGCTTACCACAAAAAGCGCAAAACCACAGCCCCACCCCGCCCGTGCCCTACCACGGCGGACACATCAGCCGCATCCCCTTTGCTGCCAGCACGCAAACCCAAATCAGCATCGGCTTGCCCGTTTTAAAATACAACGACCCCGATTATTTCGCCCTGATTGTGGGCAACTACATTCTCGGCGGCGGCGGATTTGACAGCCGCCTGATGAAAGAATTGCGCGACAAACACGGCTACACCTACGGCGTAAGCAGCAGCTTTTCTGCCTACGAGCAAGCCGCCCCGTTCAACATCAACTTTGGCACAGAACGCAAAAACAGCGAAGCCGCCCTTGCCGCCGCACAAAAAGTGCTTACCGATTTCGTTGCCAACGGCGTAACCGAAGACGAGCTCAAACAAGCCAAAGCCCACATCACGGGCAGCTTCCCGCTGCGCTTTGACAGCAACGCCAAACTCATCGGCAACCTTGTTGTGATCGGCTTATACAACCGCCCAACCGATTGGCTGGACACCTACAACAGCAAAATCAACGCCATCAGCGCCGACGACATCCGCGCCGCATGGCAACGCCACATCAAGCCCGAGCAGATGAATATTGTGGTAACGGGCGGCGAGCAGAAATAGTTTGTGTAACTTATGCGGTGGTTGTTGCACCGCATTGTTATGTGTGTTGCCATGTAATCAAGGCAGCCTGAAAAGCCAGAATTTGCGTTTGCGGGGTGGATTGCCATAGAAAAGGCAGCCTGAAAACGAGATGATGAGCTTTGGCGAAGCGTTAATCGTTTTTCAGGCTGCCTGAGTATTTGCAATATCAGCGCTACTGATAGGCGGGCGCTGGCAAGCAATAGCGTAGTCCATTTTTCCAACATCCTGTCCACTAAAAGGCAGCCTGAAAAAGCATTCATCCACCGCCCACGCCAAACATCGTTTTCAGACTGCCTTGATAGCCATAAGTCGGGCATCAATGCCCGACCTACTACTGATGGAAAAATGTTAAAAGGTACAAGAGGAAATTATCATATAAGAAAAATAGGAGATAACTCATACAGTATAACTATTACTGATAAAATGAATCGGATATTATCTATTGATACTTGGTCATCTGGTGGAACGAAAATGTCCAAAGAAATGATAATAGACCTTTTGCGAAAGTATCCTGAAGATTTACAATTCCCAAATGAAATAC
>CAUQQW010000096.1:0-7788 GCA_963520365.1 uncultured Kingella sp. | reverse complement strand
GTCGAAAACCCGTTATGTGGTCGAACAGAGCTTCGGGACGCTGCACCGTAAATTCCGCTACGCCCGGGCAGCCTATTTTGGTCTGTGTAAAGTGAGTGCGCAAAGCCATCTGAAGGCGATGTGTTTAAACCTGTTGAAAGCAGCCAACAGGCTAAGTGTGTCTGCTGCCGCCTAAAAGGCGGCCCGGATGCCTGATTATCAGATATCCGGGGAGGGTTAAGGGGGTATTTGGGTAGAATTAGGAGTGATTGGGGGCGAAAACAGCCGAAAACCTGTGTTTGGGTTTCTGCTGTTGGAGGAAAGGCTTTTTTGCAAAGGTCTCGTGTTTTCAATCACGTTGCCGCCATTTATATCCATTTGCAGCCGCTGGATTTGGTTGTTTTTCAGCGTAATCTGCTTGGCAACCCGTTTTTTGCGTTGCGTATCCGCCATGCTGTCCACATTTTCAAATGCGGCGCGGGTGTTGCCGTTTAATTGCGCGGTGCACACAAACCGCCCATCGGGCTGATACACCTCAATATGGCTGGCATCGTCCCAATCGTAAGCAATCAGCAGCTTTTGCCCATCGTAAGGCGCAAGCGCAGTGCTGAAATAGCCGGCGTGGTTAAACTGTATCCAACCGCGTTGCACCGTGCGCGCTTCCATGCTGCGCTCCAGCAGCCGCATTTCCTCTTCACTAATCTGCTCGGGGCGTTGCTCAATCGGCAGCTGCGCCATGCGGTAATCCCAGTATTCATTCGGGCTAAAATGCGTGCCATCGGGCTTTTTCGGGTGCGCGCTATGCGGTTTGGCGTTGTATTCGTCCAGCACCGCCAGCAAATCGGCAAAAAACTGTTGAAAACTGGGCATTTTGCTTTGGTATCGCCGCTGCTCGTCGGTCAGCAGCTTGCCTTTCATCTCGGCATTCGCCCAGCTATTGGTTTTGCGATACATCAAATGCCCCGCGCTTTTGTCCATATCCTTGCCGTGATAGCTGGCATAGGTTTTGGCTTGCTTAATCAGCGTAATATCCCACAAGCCCTCAATAATCCCGCGCCCTTGCGCCCGCCCGGGTGTGCCCGTTTTATGCTCAATATCCAAGCGTGGACAAAAGCCAGTCAGTTCCCCCGTAATATCCCGCCCCGTCTCGCCCTTGCCGTTATCGCTGTATATCAACACCGGCAACCCGCCATGCTTCAACGCCATGCGCAACGCATCGGCAACCGCTTTGCTACTTTCGCCCGTAGTGATGCTAAACCCCAAAATCTTGCGTGTGCAGCCGTCCACCACCAGCGTAATCTCCGGCACATAAGGCTGCCCGTGATCGCGGTGCTTCACCCGCGCCTTAAAGCTGTGCCCGTCCACAATCCACACTTGGTTGGGCTGCAACACATGCCAGTCGCGCTTCACATAAGGCAGCAGCGTCAAATACGCCTGCCCTGTGCTGCGCCCCTGCTCGCGGAAGGTTTTCGGCAGCTTGTTCCACACCCGATGCACCTTGCGCAGGCTGGGCAATTCGTTTTCAGGTAGCCCATCAGCCAGCCATTGCGCTTTAAAACGCTCATAACTGTGCGCCAGCGCAGGCTTTTGCGGCACTTTGTGCCATTGCACAAAACGCGGCAGCCAGCTTTCCACAAACGGCGAGCGTTCCAGCTTGGTGGCGGCGGGCGATAACGCCAGCAAACGGCGGTTGGCATCCTTATCTGCCTGCACATAAGCATCCACCCAGCTTGCCAGCGTGCGCGGGCTCACCATGCGCCGCGCATTGTTGCGGGCGTTGGCAATGCCCACCAAACGGCTTAACCGCTCGGGCAGCGTGCCCGCGTGCAGCTGCTCCAAAAAGTAGGCAACCGCGCGTTTGCGTGATAAACTAAGCGAATTACCGATATGCAAAATGTCTTGGACAATGGCGCAACGTGCAGCAGCGCAGTTTTTTTGCTTTTGGGTAAGTGCATTAAGCGCTGATGTGTTGTCTTCCGGCAACAAGGGAAGCTGTGCTTCTTTTGGCGCAGGAAAAGTGCTTTCAGGCTGCTGGGCTTGGGAAAGAAGCTCGGCGGTTTGTTTTTGGAGAATGGCTTGTTGGACTGCGGGGGGCAGACTGGATACGGCGTATTCCATGCCGCCGCCTACTTTATTGCGTTTGCGTGCAAACCAATTTTCACGTTTAGCCTTTTCTACTATCCCTTTTTTTGTCTTTGGCAACATAGGTAGTTGCATTTTTTCCAGTTCTGATGCGCTTAAAAAATTTTTCCCATTTTCCATAATTAAACTTTCACTTTAAATTGCTTTAATCATTTTTGCTATAATGAAAATGGCGGTTCGTATAAAAGAGCGGGCTTAAAATTACGTTTAGCTTCTCTTTCTGGCCATATATCTTTACTCTCCAGCCCTAATGCTGCTGCAATAATCTTTTCGCCTTTGGGATAAGAGCGGTCAAGCGCAGTATAAAGCGTATATTCAGACAACTTATTTGCTCTTGATAACGAACGCACCGTCCAACCTACTCGTTTTAAGGCGGCGACTACATCAGCACGATGCCAATCTTTTAATGGTTCTGTTGCTGTATTTTTTTGCATGGCTATTTCCTACGTTTGTTAAACATCTTTGTTTAATATTTGTGCGTATAATAAACGCGAAAATTTAACCACGCAAGTCTTTTTGAAGGTAAAACTTGGGATTTTTGAATTTTAAAGTTCAAATTGTTGATAACAAAAGAAATATTTTTAAGTTTAACGTTAAACTTAAAAACAAAATTTAGGTTTATCTTGCTTATGGAAAAGATTAACGTTGAATTTGCCGAAAGAATGGCGTTCGTTCTGGATATTTTTAAAGGGAACGTTTCGGAGCTGGCAAGAAATGCAGGAATTGCTCAACCATCTGCGACACGTTGGATTTCGGGGCAATCAGACCCGCAGATGTCTAATTTAGTTAGATTGGCTGATGCGGCAAAAGTTAGCCTTGAATGGCTGGCAACTGGTAAAGGCGAGCCTTTCCCCAAGCAGCCCCAAGAAATGTCCCTAGCCGACAACATCGCCCGCACCGATAAGCTGGTTCAGCAGCTCGCTGCGCAAAAGCGTAAAAACAGGCAGCCTGAAAGCGCAGACGTGTGCGATACGCAAGGCAACCCCGTGGATATAGACGATTTCGTGTTTATCCCTTACTACGACGTGCGCCTGTCCGCCGGCACAGGCGTGTGGGTGGACGACGAGCAGCCCGTCAACACGCTCGCCTTCCGCGCCGAATGGCTGCAAACCTTTATTACTTCGCAGTTTGACAGGCTATCAGTCGTCAAAGTAAGCGGCGACAGCATGGAAGACATCCTGAAAAACAACGACACCATCTTGGTTGACCACACCCAAAACGAAGTGCGCGATGGGCTGTATGCCCTGCGCATCGGCAATGAAGTATTTGTGAAGCATATCCAGCGTTTGCCGCATAAATTGCAGATTATCAGCGCAAACCCCACCTATCCGCCGTTTGAGCTATCCGCTGATGATGATTACGCCATCATCGGCAAAGTAGTCTGGCTAGGTCGGCTGCTATGATGCCAAAATTTAAACGCGGTTTAATCAAGTGTTAATTCCTGATTAAACCGCGTTCATTTTTGCGCACAATCCACTAGCTTTTGCTAGGAATTTGATAGGTTTTTATCGTTTTTTTGAAAAAGGTAACGTCATCGCATGGGGAAGTCAAATCGCCTGCATCCTTGATGTAGCAAGGGATTGAGCAAAGTCCAGCGCGATTTGGCGCGGTGCAAAAACTATCAGTCCCCCACAATGAGATGAATGTTCAGGGATGGCATGATTTTCTCCATTTAACCACAAGGTTAGGGCAGCCTGAAAACAAGCGAAGCTAAAACGCCCAACCCATTTTCAGGCTGCCTCTATTCCATCCTTCAAAACTTCGGCAATTTCACTGCCAAATCCGCCGACCAAGCCTGCTGCCCATTGGTGCGCACATAGCCATTGCCCACCATGCCGCCTTTAAGCAAGCCTTTGTATTGCAACGCCGTTTCTTTCGGAATGCGCAGTTTCACTTTAAACATCAGCTTCGCCCGCTCGCTTGCCGTTTCCACGTTTTTCGGCGTGAACTGCGCTTCGGTGGCGATAAAACTGATTTTCGCGGGAAACACCGCATCCACGCCATCCAGCTTAATCCGCGCTTCATCGCCCACTTTCAGGCTGCCTACTTGTGCCGTGGGCAAGAAAATCGCCATGCTGGCATCGCTAAAATCCAGCAGGCTCACCACCTTGCTGCCCGCGCCAATCACATTGCCCACCTGCACGATTTTGTATTCCACGCGCCCATCTTTCGGGCTGGTGATTTGCATATCGTTGTTGGCAGACTGCGCCAGTTTAAGCTGCGCCTGCCGCGCAGACACACCCGCTTGCGCTTCCGCCACTTGCGCCTGCGCCTGCCGCACCGCCGCCAAGGCTTCCGCTTTTGCCGCCTGCGCCGCTTTCACCGCTGCCGCCGCGCCATCGCGTTGCGAACGGCGACGCTGCGTTTCTGCGGGCGAAACCAAATCTTCGCTTTGCATTTTGCTCGCGTTATCCAATTCCATTTGCGCCAATTTTTGCTGATGCAGCTGAGCCGCAATCTGCGCATCCGCCCGCGCCACTGCTTCCTGTGCCTGTTTCACCCCTGCTTGCGCCCGTTGCACCGTCTCTTTCGCCGCCAATTCGCCCGCTTCGGCTTCTTCCACGCGGCTGGATGTGGTGTCCGACGACAATTCCGCCAACACATCGCCCGCCTTCACTTCGCTGCCTTCGTCCACATTCATCGTTTTCACGCGCCCAGCATACAAGCTGGCAACATCAATGCGCTCCAATTCCAAGCGCCCATTGGATGCAACAATGTTTTCAGGCTGCTCATTGGCGTGCTGTTTTTGATAAACCGCAAAACCCGCCGCCCCCGCAGCCACAATCACAACAGGAATAATCCATTTTTTCATAGCGTTTCCCTCGCACTAAACAAAGCATTTATCATCCAATCCACGCGCTGCGTCAGCGCATCATCCGTTAGCTGCTGCAAAATCGGCTGACGCAATTCATCGGGCACCACGCGAATGCGGCTAAACGTGTTCGCCGCCAAAATGGGCAGCAAAATGCTGGTTTGCATTTGGCTAATCGCCTGCATCGCCTGCTCGTCCGATAGCTGCGGCGCAATTTCGCGCACCATTTCGCGCACAGTATGAAACTCGCACAACACCAAATCCTGCATACTTTGCTGTGCCGTCGCCACATTATCCGCGCTATCAATCATCATCCGCGTAATCCACGGCACTTCATCGCGCAAGGATAAGGCAGCCTGAAAATATAAACGGCGCAAGCGTTCCAACGGTGGCGCATCAGCGGCAAACTCGGGCACAAGCCAGCCAAACGCGCGTTGAAAATGCTGCGCAAACACCTGCGCCATAAAATCATCCTTGTTGGCAAACAAATGATGAAACAGCCCCGAGCTGAGTTTGGCTTCTTCCGCCAACACGCGCACAGATAGTTTTTGGTAGCCCAGTTGTGGATAAAGTTTTTCCGCAGCCAAAATAAATTGCTGAGAAGAAGAAAGATCAAGCGACATAAAAGCGGTTGGACAGTTGTCCAATAAAAGTTAAAAAATTAAGGCAGCCTGAAAATCACACGCTTGCCTGTTGATAGCCAATTGATTGGCTGGATTGGTTTTAAAAACAAGCGGATTGTAGCCCAGCCAACAAGTTTGATGCAATGTTTTCAAGGCTTTCAGGCTGCCTGAAATCAACGAAACCTTGTATAATCCGCCGCGCAGGCAAAACAGGCAGCCGCCGCGTGGCAACACGGGGAGGAAAGTCCGGGCTACACAGAGCACAATGCCAGCTAACGGCTGGGCGTGGTAACACGACGGAAAGTGGCGCAGAGAGCAAGACCGCCGATGGCGCAACGCGCACAGGCAAGGGTGAAAAGGTGCGGTAAGAGCGCACCGTGCCGTTGGTAACAACGCGCAGCAGGCTAAACCCCATTGGTAGCAAGACCAAACAGAACGCATTGACGCTGCTCGCCGAGCGTTCGGGTAGGTTGCTTGAACTTTGTGGCAACGCAAAGTCTAGATGAATGGCTGTTCAACGACAGAACCCGGCTTATCGTTTTACCTGCATCTCAGAACCTGTATTCACTATTCCCATAGGCATCTTTCATGCCCTAAAAACGCGGCTACTGCGTTAAAAATGCTCGCAAGGTGTTCAACCTTGCTGCGCTTTTTGCCTTGTATCCGCGCTTTTATGCCATAAAATCTACCCATGGGAATAGTGAATACAGGTTCTCACAAAAAAGGCAGCCTGAAAACCGATTACATGGTTTTCAGGCTGCCTTTATCTTGCGCGGTTAGATTAAATTAGAAGATGGATTTAATCATGCCCGCAGTGGCAGCGATACCGCCAATCAAGCCCACTGCGCCAGCGGCTGTGCCCATTGCGCCGTTGATTTGGTCGCGTTTATTGGCACGTTTTTCACGCTCCAATGCCAACTCTTCAGACACGTTGGCACGTTGGCGGCGGTGTTGTTCCAACTCGGCACGAGAAAGTTGCGCTTCTTTGCGGTTGCGACCAGCTTTGATGGCGGCAGAGTCGCTACCAATTGCCATATCGCCCACAGAGCTGCCGCTAGTGGTGCAACCTGTTGCGATGAACGCAGTTAAAACCAAAAATAGAATGTTGTTTTTCATGGCATAAGCTCCAAAAGATTAAATTAGTGAACGATGTACACTTTACGGTTGCCGTAAGCGCGGTTGATGGCATCGGCTTCATCCATCATTTCTTCGCGGCGTTCTGCACGGCGCTCGCGGCGTTCTGCGCGTTCAGTTGCTTGCACAGCGCGAGAATCTGCTTCCATGGCAGCAGATTGCTCAGGCGTTGGGTTGAAGTGTTGTGTGCCGTAGGTTACGCAGCCAGTGAGGCTTGCAGCCAATACCAATGATAATAGAGTGTGTTTTAACACGATGGTTACTCCGTTTTAAGAAAGGAAAATGGCGAGAAAATTCAGCCATGTGGTGAAATGCTTATTTTACCTGAATCTTGTGGTTTTCTTATTATATTTTTCAAATTGTGTGAACTTTGTTGATAAAAATACCACATGAAATAATTGTTTACATTCAGGGCGGTAGCTGTTGCGAAAAAAGCCTGATGATTACCCTCGGATGCAGCCTGAAAACCGTTTTAAAACTGCGTATAATCGTTTGCTTTGAATCCGTTTCAGGCAGCCTGAAAACGCGTAAAATCCGCGCATTGCTTCTGAAATGGCAGCCGACCTGCAAAACCTTAAGTAAAACATTAAGGATTGCATCTGTATCGTATCTACCAACGAGCGGGCAAGGTTTTATTTCACCTATTCGGGGCGTTATTACGCCGCCCAAGCCGATACGGATTACCGCATACTCGGCATGAAAAAATGAACATCCCGATCAATGTTACCCACGAACGCCCGAGCAAATCGCACGCCGCCGCCAAAGCCGCTGCGGTCATGCTTACACCGTTTACTGTTACGATTGACGCGCTGATGCTGCCAGCGTATCCGATTATCCGCCAAGGGCTAAAAGGCGTTCCGCACAGCTGATGCAATGCCTAAACGGTTTTCAGGCTGCCTTTTGATGCAGTATTCAGGCAGCCTGAAAACATTTGCGCAACGCCCAAGCAATCTGATTTCTATTTTTTAGCTTTTCAGGCTGCCTGCGATAATTTAGGCAGCCTGAAACCCAACCGAAAGCACAATATGACTACACCCATCACCTACCCCAAAACCTACGACGTCATCGTCGTCGGCGGCGGCCACGCAGGCACGGAAG
>CAUQQW010000095.1:0-7819 GCA_963520365.1 uncultured Kingella sp. | reverse complement strand
GGTATTGTTCGATCGGTTGCCAATCAATCACTTGATCCAACTTCAATAGTGGGAAGCGGTCGATGTGTTTGGCAATCATGGCTTGGGCGGTTTGCTGAAAGAAGGTGCTCATGAGAAATCCCCTAAATGTCTTGGTGGGAATTTAGGGGATTTTGGGGAATTTTGCAAAGGTCTCATTGGCAACGGCGGCGCAGGCAGCCTGAAATGGGTTGGCTCTTATGGCGCTAAAAAACAATAATCTATAATCTGCTTTAAATAAACCCACCTTGCGATAAGCTAGGTGGGTTTTTTTAATGTTTGGGTTTTCAGGCTGTCATATTGCATGGGTTGTTGCTAGAAACAACAGTTCTTAACATTATGAATCCTTAATCTTAAAAATAACTCGTTGTTTTATCTTGTGTTGCTTTTGCTGATTAGAGTTTAAGTGCAAAAACAGCTTGTTTGTTTGTTAAAAAATGCTATCATACGCAGGTTAGCCGTTAAGGCTAATAGTGTGTTTGTTAAATTTTATAAGAAGGAAGATTCTAATGAAAATGAAATTGACCGTATTGGCTTGTGCCGCGTTGTTTGGTTTAACTGCTTGTGGTAGCAGCGGTAATGGTTCAGGTGTTACCAATGGTAGCCCACTTGGTGGCGGTGCTGCACAACCTGCTCCAAATCCTAAACCCACTCCAAATCCTAAGCCTACTCCGACTCCTAAACCTACTCCAACCCCCACTCCTACTCCTAAACCAACTCCATCTAATGCATTTGAAGGCGTTGCAATTCCAGCAGAAAGCCAAAATGGTGCTAATACACCCGTTAGCGCAGTTGGTAGCAGCACACTAGACAATGTTACTGTAAACGGTATTAACATCACTTTAAAACAACCTGGTATTACTGCTGGCACATTTACCAATATCAGAAAAAACACAGAAACCACCATTGCTAGTGGCACATATTTGAGCCATATGCGTTTTGGTGCGTATGCTGATTTCAACCACAACAACAATCCCGATTCAAATCCATCTTATACGTTTGCATTGGGTAGTGTAACGCCTGTTGCCGATGTTCCCACATCAGGCACAGCTACTTACAATGGTTTGGCAGTAGGTAGCCCAATTGGTGGTGGTGCATTCCAAGAAGGTACATCAACATTTAATGTTGATTTTGGCGCGAAAAAACTGGATGGTTCAGTTACTATTGGTGCTTTTAATCCTGTTCCTTTAACTGCTAACATCAACGGCAACCAATTCTCTGGTACATCAGCAGAGGGAGTTCATACCGATGGTCGCTTCTATGGTCCACAAGCAGCTGAAATGGGTGGTGTATTCAATGGAGAAGTTTCTGTACCAGGTGCTAGTGGTACTCTCAAATGGATTGGCTCATTTGGCGCGAAAAAATAATAATTTAGCGTAAATAAACCCACTTGGTTTTAAACCGAGTGGGTTTCCCATTTTTTTATTTTCAGGCTGCCTTTTTCAGGCTGCCTTATGGAATGATTTATGAAATACCTGCCTTTTTTATTGCTTACTTTAACTATTTACGCCCAAGCTGCGCCTGTTAGCACGCCGCTGAATCCTGTTGCGGATTTGACTGAGGAACAAATCCAGCAAACTGAACGGCAAAATAAACAAAAACAGGCGGCGCAAAATGGTGAGAAAACGTCTGTTTCTATGAGCGAGGAGGAGTTGTTGCAACAGCCTGCTCTATTGCAAAACGCGCTGGATACGGCGAATTTGCAGCACAATATTGAAAACATCCGCTTTTTGCTGCCGCTTTATCGCCGTTTGCCTGCTAGCCAGCAGGATGCGGTGTTGCCGCGTTATTCGGAGGCTTTGTTGTTGCAGGCGGATGGTAAGCATGAGGCGGCTGAGAAGATTTTTAATGAGATTTTGGCGGAGCATCCTGAATATGCGCCGATTCGTTTGCAGCTGGCGCTGACGCAATCGCAAAATGGTAAGCAGCGCGAGGCGGCGAATGAGCTGGCGACGTTGAAGCAAGCGCCTGATTTGCCTGTGCCTGTGGTGCAATATATTGATCAGTTTGATGCGCATTTGAAGCAAAGCAAGGCTTGGCAGTTCAATGGCAATGCTTATTATTTGCAAGATAGCAATGTGGGGCGCACGCCTGAGCAGCGCACTTATGGCTATTGGCGTTTTTCTGAGCCTAAATCGGCGCATGGTGTGGGCTATGAGTTGTCGGCGCAAAAGACGACGCCGATTAAGGGGCATTGGGCGGGGCGAGTGAATTTGTCGGCGTATGGCAAGTTTTATTGGGATGCGCATGATTATGATGATTTGGTTACGCGCGCGGAAATCGGGCCGGTGTGGCGCGATGCGAAGCAGGAGGTTTCGCTGTTGCCGTTTTATGAGAAGCGGTGGTTTGGTGGGAAGTCTTATTCGCATACGACGGGTGGTTTGATGCGCTATTCGCGGGTTTTGTCGCCCAAATGGCAAGTGTTTACGGCTTGGCAGTCGGGCTATAAAAAGCATGATAAGCGCACATTTTTAGATGGTGCGTCGCACTTGGGCACGGTGTCGCTGCTGTATCGTACGTCGCCGTATCAGTATTTTGTGGTGAGCTGGGGCGGCGGGACGAATTCGGCGAAGGATAAATCGGAGGCGTATCGTTTTGGCAATCTTGGCTTGGGCTGGAATCGGCAATGGGGCAGCCAGCATAATTTGACGACTTCGCTGCATGGTAGCGTGCAAAAGCGCCAGTATCGCACGGAGGATTTTTTCAACATTAAGCGCAACGAGAAGGAGTATTTCACGCGCTTGTCGCTGTCGCATAAGAAGCTGGCTTGGAAGGGCTTTGAGCCGCGTTTGAATTGGACGTGGTCTCATGTGAGCAGCAATCATTTTTATTATAGGTATGATAATCATCGGGTGTTTTTGGATGTGTCTAAGCAGTTTAAGTAGTTGAGCTTGGATGTGGGGATGGGCTTGATGTTGTTGCAATGTAAAGCGGCAGCCTGAAAACGGGTTTTTGTTTTCAGGCTGCCGTGGTTATTGCCAGCTTGTTTCGGCGTGCAGCACGAAGGGGACGATGTGGTCTTCGTGCAGGCTGTTTTCAGGCTGCCTGAAACCGAGTTTGCGGTGCAGGGCGATGCTAGCGGCGTTGTGCGCTAGGGCTTGCCCGTGGACGGTGGTTGCGCCCAGTTCGCCGAATGCGCGGTGCAGCAGTAGGTTGCATAGGATGCTGCCGTTGCCGCTGCCGCGTGGGCAATCGGGGGCGAGATAGAAGCCCCATTCGTATTGGTTGGGGGCGATGCGTTTCAGGCTGCCGTAGCCTTGGGGCGTGCCGCCGAGTGTGTAAACGTACATTTTGAAGGCGGGGTTGTTGAGCTGTTGGGTGAACCATGCTTGGTGTTGGGGCAGGGGGATAGACTCAGGGTTGAACATCATTTGGCGGATGCTGGGGTGGTTGCGCCATGCGTGGATCAGGTCGCAATCGGCGGCGCTGGCGGGGCGGAGGTTGGCTTGGGGTGCGGCGCTGCGTTGGGCGATGTGTCGGGCGACGCGGTTGGCGCCGTGGGCATCGCAGAGTTGGGTGGCGGTTTGGCTGATGCGTTGTTGGTTTTCAGGCTGCATCATCTGGGCGAGGGCGGCTTGGAAGGCGGGGCTGGGGATTTGGCTGGCTTCTAGGGCGAGGGCGGCGCCTGCGCTTTGCAGTTGGGCGGCGATGGGGCGTTGGTTGTCGGCGATGGTGAGGAGTAGGGTGGGCAGCCCGAGGGCGCAGCGTTCCCATGAGGTGCTGCCTGCGGCGCCGATGGCCCATGTGGCTTGGGTCATCAGCGCTGCCATGTTATTGGCGTTGGCGATGACTTGGCTGGGATAGGGGGCGTGGGCGGCGTAGTGTTGCACGCTGGCCAGATGGGGGGCGGTGGCGCCCATGATGATGGTGGCGCGGAAGGGGGCGGTATCGGTTTTCAGGCTGCCTGAAACGTAATCGGACAGGGCTTGCAACACGGCGAGCGTGTGGTTGTCTTTATCCACGCCGCCGAGGTTAATCAGAATATTTTGCTTTTCAGGCTGCCTGAGTGCGATGCGGTTTTGCAAGCTGGCGGCGCGGTGTTGGGCGAATTCGTCGCGCAGTAGGGCGTAGCGCGTGCCTGCGAGTATGTGGCAGCTTGGGGGAACAAGGTGGGCGTAGTCGCTAGCGTGGTGGGCGTGGTTTTGGTCTAGTAGCAAATCGGCATCGTGGGGGCGGTCGTGTAGGTCGTCGATGACCATGATTTTGCTGTGGCAGATTCTGCGGGCGGCGCGTTGCCATGCGGCGGATAGGGCGTAGTGGTCGCAGATAATCCAGTCGGGAGCAAGGTGGCGGATATGGGGGGCGCAGTCGGCAAGGTCTTGTGCTTGGCTGGTGCCGAGCCATGCGGCATGGGCGGTGATGTCGGCGGGGTTTTCAGGCTGCCTTTTGGTGCTAAAGGGGACGACGTTGCTGGGCGGCGGCATTTCAATGCAGTCAAAGCCTTGCTGGCGGATAAGCGGGGCGAGATGCCCGAGATTGGTGCGGCTGATGAAGGTGATGTGGTGGTTGTGTTGGCGCAGTTGTTGGGCGAGGGTGAGGCAGCGCATGATGTGTCCGCTGCCGATTTGCAGCGATGCGTCTGCGCGGATAAGAAATTTCATGATGTTGAACCTTTGGGGCAGCCTGAAAATGGGGTTTAGGGTTGTTCGCTTTCGTATGCTTGCAGCAGGCGATATAGGATTTCGGCGCGTGTCCAGTCTTCGGGGGTGTCTATGTCTTGCACGCGGTGGCGCGGGATTTTGATGCCGATGCTGCGGCTGTTGAAAATGGGTTTTTGCGCGAGCCATGCGGCGCTTGTGCCCCAGTAGAATTGCCCTGCGTCGTGCCATGCTTCTTCTAGGTCTTGGCTGCGGACGGCGAAGTTTTCGGGCTGGAACATGGCGACTTGATTGTGCGCGTGCAATTTGAGGGCGCGTTGGATGGGGAAGGGGAAGCTGGTGATGCTGAATGCGTAGTCGGCATGGGCTTGGGCGAGTGTGGTTAAACCTTGTTGCAAATCATGGGGTTGCACAAAGGGTGCGGTGGCGTAGAGGCAGCAGGCGGCGTTGCCTTGCCAGCCTTGTTGTTGCATAAATTGGATGGCATGGGCGATAACCGCGCCTGTGGTGGCGTGGTCGTCGGATAGCTCGGGTGGGCGCACGAAGGGCACGCTTGCGCCGTGTTGTTGGGCGATGGCGGCGATTTCGGGGTCGTCGGTGGAGACGATGATTTGGGAGAAGCAGCCTGAAAGCTGGGCGGTGGCGATGCTGTGGGCAATCATAGGCTTGCCGTTGAAGGGTTTGATGTTTTTGCGGGGGATGCGTTTGCTGCCGCCGCGGGCGGGTATGATGCAAAGGGGCATGGGTGGGGGCTTTCGTTGGGTTTGGGGATTGGATTGGCGGGGTGGATTTTCAGGCTGCTGATTAGGTTAGGGGAACAATAGGCAGCCTGAAAATGGGGTTGGGGTTTAGGGTAAATGTTGGTAGGAGTTTGTGATTTGGTTTTCAGGCTGCTGATTGGGGTAACGATTGGGGCAGCCTGAAAGCAGGTTTGCGCTTTGTGGCAAACGTTGGCGTTGGTTTGCAATCTGGTTTTCAGGCTGCATCAGACAATTGAGGCAGCCTGAAAACAACTCTGCACCTTGCGGCAAAGTTGAGCAGCAGAATAAACCACAAGCCCTTTCAATCTCAACTTTGCCAACCCGCGCACTACCCATTTTCAGGCTGCCGAAAATGCCCCGTAATCTTATGTTTAAACAAAATATCATCTTCCCGCGTGCCCGCACCAATATTGTGAATAATCAACGGAATATCGCCTTTTTTGCGGTTAGAAACGATGCCGATATGCGGCAGGTGGCTGCCGTTTAGCTCCCAAGTAACAATGTCGCCCGCGCGGTATTGCGTATCGCGCGTTGCCCAGCCTTGCCGCGTGAAATAAACAATCAGATTGGGCACACGGCGGTGGTCAATATTCGGGTCGGGCTGTTTTAAGCCCCAGCGGCGCGGATAGTCGGAAAAATGGCTTTTCATATCACGATGTACCAGCGCTTGCAGGTCAATGTTTTGCTGGCGCAGAGCGCGGATAACCACATCGGTGCACACGCCTTTTTCCAGCGGTACATCGCCCATCGGGTAGCTTAACGCAGTATAAGCAGGGTCGTAGCGCAGGGTTTTGCCGATTTGGCTGTGCGCGGCTTGCACAATGGGCGGAGCGACTTCGGATGATGATAACGGCGCGAGATGTGCGTTTTCAGGCTGCCTTTGAACAGGCGCAAGGGGTGTATTTTCAGGCTGCATCTGGGGCGCATTAGGGCGCTGGTAATACCAAGCAATCAGCAGAACAAGCAGCAGCGCAGGCGGAATAAGATAGCGAAGTTTCATAAAGCAAACGAGTACACTAAAACAAAGGTTAAGCCGTTTTCAGGCTGCCTTTGGCATCTCCATCAGCGCAGGCATCAGCCAATCTCAACACGGCAGCCTGAAAACCATCCCCGCGCCAAATCGCTCATAGCTTGTGGCACATATCGCCATGCGCAAAGCCCAGCCAATCCACATCCACTTGTTTACCAAAGGCGATGACTTTAAACAATTCGCCCATTTCGTGCTGCGCGGTTAGCGTGTTCACCGCTTGGGCAGCCTGAAAATAATCGGGCGTGTCGGTTTGCGGGAACTGCGCCGCGAGCAAATCCAAAATGCCCAAATTGTATAAAAAAGTCGCTTGGTTGGTGTAGCCGATTAAATCCAAGCCCGCCGCGCAGCCCGCTTCGGCAATGTCGCTGAAATTAACGTGCACGGTCAAATCGGTTAGCCCCACGCGGTAAAACGGGTCGTGGATGGTGTGGTGGCGATGATGCCCAATCAGCGTACCATCGCTGCGCTCGGGGTGGTAATACTGCGCCGCGTCAAAGCCATAATCCAGCCAAATCATCGCGCCGCGCGTGAGCTTTTCGGCAAGCGTGCGGATAAAAGCGTGTTGCGTGGGATGCAGCTCGCTGGTGTATTCGCCCGCGTTTTCAGGAAAATAATTTAAGGCAGCCTGAAAAAGATCGGGGTCAATCAACGATTGATGTTGCAGCGCAAACTGCCCGTTTTCATACCCAACATACACGCGCGAAAAATCGCCATTTTCGTGGCGACAAATGCGCTCGCTGGGCATCGCATCCAACACTTCATTGCCCAAAATAACACCGTCAAACGAAGCGGGCAGGGCGGTTAAATGCTTCACTTTATGCACCAAATCAGGCGCGTGTTGCTGGATGTATTGGCTCTGCCGCGCCGCCAATTCGGGCGACAGCTCCACAATATAATAAGTGTTCAGGCAGCCTGAAAGCGCGTTCAACAGGCTAACCGCCAAAGCCCCCGTGCCCGCGCCAAACTCATACACATTGCCTGCCGTTTGCGCCAGCAGCGGCGTCAGTTGCCGCGCCAAAGTTTGCCCAAACAAGGGCGACAACACAGGTGCAGTAATAAAATCGCCCGCCGCGCCAATTTTGTGCGCTCCGCCCGTGTAATAACCATATTGCGGCGCATAAAGCGCAAGCTCCATAAAACGCGAAAACGGTATCGCACCATGCTGGGAGATTTCGGCGGCGATGATCTGCGCGAGCGTATCGCTGGCTTGTTGTTGATTGCTATCCAAATGTGGGATTTGTGTTGAGTTCATAAGGTTAAGTTTTGTAAAAGTGTGAAGCGAAAAAGCTATTATAAATGGCTTTGTTGGCGCGTGCGAAACGAAGTGGTTTTGAGCGCGCTTTGTTTTTATTGGTAAAAATTTTGGGGCTGTCCTAGATAACTCAGGAAATTCACATTAAGTTAGAATTTCC
>CAUQQW010000094.1:0-7887 GCA_963520365.1 uncultured Kingella sp. | reverse complement strand
TTGGTGGTGAATTCAATTCTTGGGGGTGTTGGGGTGGGGTTTTGCAAAGGTTTCAAACTGGATAGCGGCGAAAATCTTGCCACGCATCATACAGCCAATGAAATTTATCCAGCGTGACATTGAAAAAGCCCACCACTAGCCCATTCTCATCGTCATCGCGAGTAAGCCAAATTTTCACCACATCATGCCCCACCCATTCCAGCACGCGCGCGTCTGCCTGCTCGGTAATATTTTGCTCGCCCGCGCTGTCTTGCAAATACAGCTTGGCACGGCTTGCCTGCGCGGTGGCATCATGGTTTGGCAGCACCTTGCCGCGAAAGAAATGGACGGCGTAATGTGTGCCGTTGATGTTGATGGTGTCGCTCATATTTTTTCCTTTCTTTAATAAAGGCAGCCTGAAAAACAACGCATCCCATTTTCAGGCTGCCTAATCGTTCGCATTCAACCCCACATAACTCCAAGCACTCAATCCTTTTTACTCGCGCCCTTCCCCTGCATCGCCCGCATTCTGTTCAACACATCCTCAATCGCAGGCTTAGGCGGCTCGGCTTGAACGCAAAGCGGAATTTGCTGCACGCTGGCGTAGTAAGCGCGGCATTGAGCGCTGAAATCGGCTTGCAATTGCGGGTAATAATCGCTGTCCATAATCGGGCTGGCGTAGGCGGAAAACTTGGTGGGGTAATAGTGATACATCAGCATCATCCAATCGCGGGCAGCCTGAATATTGCCTGCGCGATAGGCAGCGAAGGCATAGCGCTGGGCATTGGCATAGGGGCGATATTGCAGCGAATCGGCGGCGGCTTTTGCCCATTCGGGCATGGTTTTGCTGTTGGGGTCAAAATGGTTGATCAACTGAAAATGCGCGTAGTAGCGAAAGAGCGCGTTGCGGCGGGCGATGCGTTGCAAGCCTGCGATGTTTTTTGCTTGCTGGGCGGTGCTGCCACCGCTGCCGGAAAACTGGCGCAATTCTTGATACACAACAGCGTTATACACAATGCCTGCACTCAATAGCGCGGTTGCCACGGCAACGGCGGCGTAAACCATTTTGCTGGGGCGAACATCCGCCGCGCGGGTTTTCAGGCTACCTGATACTTGGGCTTGCTCGCTGGCTGCGGCGGGAGCAAAACCGATAAACAGCGCAAAAATGCTGAGAAAATAAACATACCAAAGCGGATATTCCAGCGTGCTGTGCACCAAAGAAACGCTTATCAGCGCGAGAATCAACACGCCTGCGGGCGCGTTGGCGCGTTGAAAGCAGCCGCGAATCGCCCAAAGCATGCCCAATAAAACCAAGGCGGTGCCTACAATGCCCATTTCAGCGAGCAGGTTGAGAAAGGAATTGTGGCTGTGGGTAAACAACACATCAGTTTCATACGGGCGGAAGGTGGTGGGGTAAACATTGGTTAAAAAGCCATACAGCGGATAGCTGCCCCAGCCATGCCCAAACCACGGCGCGGATAGGAAAATTTGCCACGCTTTTTGCCATTCGTAGCCGCGCCCCGAGCCTGCGATTTGCGAGCCGTGGCTGATGCGCTCTGCCGCGCTGGTAATCGTGCCCTCGCGGAACAAATCCAACACAGGCTCAACAGCAAACTGCCCCAGCAACACAATCACTGCCGCCGCGCCCAAGCCCAACACCGCACGCGTGCTGCGGCAGCCTGAAAACCCGCGATACAACGGCAGCAGCGCCACCATCGCCAATACATAACCAAAAACAGTGCGCGAGCCTGTTAAGCCCATAGTCGCAGCGATAAACAGCATCAGCGGCAGCGCAAAAACCAGCGCCAAACGCCGTTGCGCCCAAAGCCAGCCCGCCGCCAACATCCCCCACATCAAATAATGCGCGAAATGATTGCGCTGGGCGAGCTGCCCTTCCACAATGCCCTTGCGATACATCAGCAAGCCACCGAATTTATCCGCTAAATCAGCGTATTGCAGCCAGCCCACCGTTGCTTGCAGCGCCGCGCCCAGCAGCAACACCGCCGCCAAAATAGACAACGCTCGCTCCGCGCCCAAGCGCACCACCCAGCCGCGACACGCCCAACACAGCAGCGTCAGTATGGCAAACGTCCACGCCGCCATGTCGCTCATGCCAATATAAGTCAGCTGCATCATGCGCGCTTGCGCCGCCCAAAAAATCGCCAGCGCCGCAAAATAATACGATGCGGCAGGAATCCGCGTTTTCAGGCTGCCTGAAAGCAGCGTGAACGCCACCAAAATCAAACAGCCCAACAGCGAGCCCGCTTCCAAAAAAAAGCTGGGCAAAGGGCCCACGCGCATAATAGAAAACGGCGCCGCCACCACAATCACAAACAAACCCAGCCAAAGCGGCAGCGTTTCGCGGCTAAACAAAACCTTGCGTTCAAAGCAATCCATGCGCTTAATCCTTCTTTTTAAACTGTTTTAAATACCACAAACAACACACAAAAAACGCCACCGACAGCGCCGTTTCCACACCTGCCAACGCACGGCTTAACGGCGTGGGGTCAAACCAGCGCATCACGCTTTCGCAAAAATACGCCAAAATCAGCATAGAACCATATTGATAGGTGTAAACCCGCCCGCGCAAAATGCCACGCAACGGCAGCAGCAGGGGCAACAGCTTAATCAGCAGCAACACGCGCCCCGTGTGCAACGGCGCAAACGCCCAATCCCACAGCAGCGTGAGCGCAATCAGCGCGCACCAAGCGGTTTGCGCAAGCCAAAGGGGATAAAGGGAACGATTGTTCATAGCAAAACCTTTTGCGGCAGCCTGAAAACGGGTAAAACCAAAGCGGAAAAACATTTCAGGCTGCCTGTGTGAAATATGCCTGTGTGAAATATGCCTGTGTGAAATATGCCTGTGTGAAATATGGATGTGCAGCGGCAGAAACATCAATCGGCAGCCTGAAACCACATCGCGCCCATTGCGCCAAGTTTCGTTTCAGGCTGCCTCAACCAAAACCAGTGATGCTCCAAAATCCGCCCCAAAAAGCGCGGTATTATATCGCCCAGTTATAAAACAAAGTAACAGAAATTCTTTCATTTTCTACTTATTCCCCCGTAACATAGCTCAATCGCAATTTTGCCAACCCAACTCAAAGGACGCATCGTGGCCATCGCTCAAAACATCAACGCCCTAATCGGCAACACCCCCCTTGTTCAATTAAACCAGCTAACACAAGGCTTACCCGCGCGCGTTGCCGTTAAGCTGGAATTTTTTAACCCCGCAGGCAGCGTGAAAGACCGCATCGCCATTGCAATGGTGGAAAACGCCGAGAAAACAGGCAAAATCAAAACAGGCAGCACCATCGTGGAAGCCACATCAGGCAACACAGGCATCGGCTTGGCGATGGTGTGCGCCGCCAAAGGCTACAAACTCGTCATCATCATGCCCGAAAGCATGAGCAAAGAGCGCAGAATGCTGCTGCGGGCTTACGGCGCGGAACTCATCCTAACTCCCGCCGCCGAAGGCATGAGCGGCGCAATCGCCAAAGCCGAAGAATTGGTAAAAAACAACCCCGACACCCACTTCATGCCACGCCAGTTTGACAACCCCGCCAACCCCGAAATCCACCGCCAAACCACCGCCGAAGAAATCTGGCGCGACACCGATGGCAAAGTGGACATCTTCCTAGCAGGCGTGGGCACAGGCGGCACGCTCACAGGCGTGGGCGAAGTGTTGAAAGCGCGCAATCCCAACGTGCAAATCTATGCCGTTGAGCCTGCCAATTCGCCCGTGTTAAGCGGCGGCGAAAAAGGCGCGCATGTGATTCAAGGCTTGGGCGCAGGCTTTGTGCCTAGCATTTTGAACACCCAAATCTATGGCAACGTAATCACCGTAACCAACGAAGACGCGCTCGCCACCGCCCGCGCCCTTGCCGAACAAGAAGGCATTTTGGCGGGCATTTCATCGGGTGCCGCCGCATGGGCAGCGCTGGAATTGGCGAAAAAACCTGAAAACGCAGGCAAATTGATTGTTACCGTGTTGCCCGATTTTGGCGAACGCTATCTTTCCACCGCGCTGTATGCCGATTTGGCGTAATGCCATCATCCCAAAGGCAGCCTGAAAACAAGCGCAGCAAGAATATGCCGCGAAAATTGTTTTCAGGCTGCCTTTGTTTCTGTACCAACAGCAAAACGCAACGCGCGGAGCAAGAGCGCCATCCTATTTTCAGGCTGCCGCTTGTTATGCCATCAAGGCAGCCTGAAAACCCCATCTTGCCTATGCCCGTTGCCCAAAACTTTGCACCATTGCAAAAATAGGTTAATATTCCACGCTAACAAAACTTAACTCGGAGCATCGCCATGATAAAAAAAGCCTTCACATTAAGCCTACTCGCCATCGCGTTAAGCGCGTGCCAAAGCGGATTTAACAGCGTGAGCACACCATCCAGCAGTGTTTCTTCCGCAGGCTTCAAGCTCAAATCCAGCCATTATTCCGATGTAGCAAAAATCCGCGCCGAAGCCAATCGCCTAGGCACACAAGTGCGCGAAGGCAAGCTCACCAAAGTGCAAGCCGCGCAGCATTTGAACCGCTTCCGCTTGGATTTGGTGGGGCATAACAATGTGGACGACAGCGTGTATGAAGTGTATCTGCGCTCCGCTGTCGACAACCAACGTGGCAGCATTACCGCGCAACAGCAACGCGCCTATGTGGAAAACGCGCTCAAAGGCTGGCAACAACGTTGGTCGTCCATGCACGAAAAACCGAACAACCCCGCGTTCACCAACTTCCTGTTGGAATTTATGGGCATGAAACCATTGCAATAAATCGCGCATTTGATACAATGCCGACCAATTTGATTGACTCCGCAAGCCGCATTTCAGATGTGGCTTGCCTTTTTATTGATACCTAAAACTCATTTTCAGGCTGCCTCATCATGTTCCGCAAAGGCAGCCTGAAAACCAAAATCTCATCGGAGTAACACGAACATGCAAAAAATCCCTTTAACCGTTGCGGGCGCAGAAAAGCTCAAAGCCGAATTGCAACAGCTCAAAAGCGTTGCCCGCCCCGAAGTCATCGCCGCCATCGCCGAAGCGCGCTCGCACGGCGATTTGTCGGAAAACGCCGAATACGAAGCCGCCAAAGACCGCCAAGGCTTTATTGAAGGGCGCATCGCCGAGCTGGAAAGCAAGCTCTCGCACGCGCAAATCATCGACCCCAAAGAAATCCACGCCGAAGGCAAAATCGTGTTTGGCGCAACGGTAACCGTGTCTGACTTGGAAACCGACGAAGAAGCCACCTATCAAATTGTGGGCGACGACGAAGCCGACATCAAAATCGGCAAGATTTCGGTCAATTCGCCCATCGCCCGCGCCATGATTGGCAAAGAAGAAGGCGACGTTGCCGAAGTGCAGGCCCCCAGCGGCGTGCGCGAGTATGATATTCTGAACGTGCAATACATTTAACAGCGCACACCCAGCCCAGCCCTTGTTTGCCCGCAAGGGCTTTTGGCATTTTCAGGCTGCCTATATAATCCCGCATCAACTAAACTAACCTGCCAGAGCGCATTCATGAAACTTTTTCAACGCATCTTCGCCACCTTTTGCATGGTCATCATCTGCGGCATATTCGTTGCCAGCTTTGCCTTTTGGGTCATCCAAAACCGCCTGTCGGAAACCCACACCCAGCAAGCCCGCAACATGGAAACCGCCCTGCTCGCCAACGCGCTGGTAACCTTCCAAACCCAAGGCGCGCAAGCCACGCGCGAGCTGTTGCAACGCTGGCAGATGCCCACCGCGCAAAACATCTACATCATCACAGGCAGCACGGGTTCCGACATCCTCAACCGCAGCATTCCCGCCGGCGAGATTGAACACGCCTACAACTTCGCGCTTAAAAACCCGTCGTCCAACCAATCGCTTATCTATCTTGACCCCTACGGCGAAGAATATCTGTTTTTCATCCGCAATTTTGACAAACCGCGCATAGAACGCCTGCCCACCTTTATGATTCCGGGGCTGCCGATTGCCCCCGTGTGGCACGAATTCATCGTGTTCGGCGGCGTGCTCATCATCGGCTTGCTGCTGGCGTATATCCTTGCCAGCAACATTTCCAAACCCATCCGCATCCTTGAACACGGCATGAACCGCCTAGCGGCAGGCGAACTCAACGCCCGCGTATCGCAGCAGCTGGATGACCGCAAAGACGAACTCTCCAACCTCGGCATCCAATTTGACAAAATGGCGGCGCAGCTGCAACAACTCGTTGAAAAAGAACGCCATCTGCTGCACCACGTTTCCCACGAAATGCGCTCGCCGCTTGCCCGTATGCAAGCCATTGTGGGGCTGATTCAAGCCCGCCCCGAAAAGCAGGCCGAATACATCACGCGGCTGGAAAACGAACTCACCCGCATGGACGACCTAGTGGGCGAATTGCTTACCCTATCGCGGCTGGAAACCGCCAACATCCCGATGGAAAAAGAGCCGCTGGCGATTGTGCCGTTTATGCAGCAACTGATTGAAGACAGCCAAGACATTGCCGCGCAAAACAACGACACCCTGCTGCTGGACACAGGCAGCCTGAAACCCGCCACCAAGCTGGAAGCCAACGAAAGCTATCTGTATCGCGCGCTGGATAACGTGATTCGCAACGCCATGAAATACAGCCCGCAAGGCAGCACCATCCGCGTTATCCTGCACGAAGACCGCCGCAACATCCACATCGTGATTATCGACAACGGGCCGGGCATCAAACCCGAGCAGCTGCCGCACATCTTCACCGCGTTTTACCGCGCCGACAGCAGCAACAACACCACGGGCACAGGCTTGGGGCTGGCGATTACCAAACATATCGCCGAGCAGCACCACGGCAAACTCATCGCCGAAAACGTGCAGCCCAACGGCTTGAAAATGCACTTTATCCTGCCCAAACTTGGCAAGCAAAAAGCCCCCAAAAAAGACAA
The DNA here is from genome assembly GCA_963520365.1 of uncultured Kingella sp. Taxonomy (GTDB): domain Bacteria; phylum Pseudomonadota; class Gammaproteobacteria; order Burkholderiales; family Neisseriaceae; genus Kingella_B. The sequence continues at coordinate 1,000 of CAUQQW010000094.1, read as the reverse complement.
CCACGAACACGCCGAAAGCAACCATTAGGCAGCCTGAAAATCCATCCGCAGCCATCCTTTCGGCGGCATCCGGTTTTCAGGCTGCCTCAGATACGCCCGAGCGCGCACAAACACCATCCCCAATCCCAAAAGGAACCCGCCATGTATTTCCTGCTTTCCCCCGCCAAAAACCTCAACGAAAGCCACGAATTCACCCCCAAATTCTATTCCACCCCGCCGCTGCTCAACCACGCCGCAGAGCTGATGAACACCCTGCGCCAACTCGCCCCGCAGCAAATCGCCGAGCTGATGCACGTTTCCGACAAAATCGCCCTGCTCAACACCGAGCGCAACCAAAACTGGCAGCCCCCGTTCACGCCCGACAACGCCAAACTCGCCCTCTATCTATTTAACGGCGACGTATACGACGGCATCGCCCCCCGCAGCCTAGATGAAACACAAATCAGCTATATCCACAACCACGTTCGCATCCTATCAGGGCTATACGGCATCCTGCGCCCGCTGGATTTGATGCAGCCCTACCGCCTAGAAATGGGCACCGCCCTTACCAACCCACGCGGCAAAAATCTCTACGAATTCTGGGGCGACACCATCACCGAGCGGCTTAACGAAACCCTGCAATGCGCCGAAGACAACATCGTGATTAACCTCGCCTCGCAAGAATATTTCAAAGCCATCCAGCCCCAAAAACTCAACGCCCAAATCATCACCCCCATCTTTCAAGACGAAAAAGACGGCAAATACAAAATCATCAGCTTCTACGCCAAACGCGCCCGCGGACTGATGGTGCGCTATGCCGCACAAAACGCGATTGAAAACGCCGATCAGCTCAAAAATTTTGACTTGGACGGCTATCAATTTAACGCCGCCGCATCTAGTGAACACGAATGGGTGTTCCAACGCAGCGCGCAAGATAAGGTAGCCTGAAAAAGAGGGATTTATAGCAAAATAAAATAGAAACCACCCGCACAACCTATCATAACCACACCTATCTTATCTT
>CAUQQW010000093.1:0-7938 GCA_963520365.1 uncultured Kingella sp. | reverse complement strand
ACCTGTGTTTGGGTTTCTGCTGTTGGAGGAAAGGCTTTTTTGCAAAGGTCTCAGCGTGTTACCATCCACCTTCGCAAACCCGAATCCCAACGCCATGAACGACAAGCGCAATTTCAACGATTTATACGCCTTTATCCAAGTGGTGCAGGCAGGCAACTTCAGCCGCGCAGCGAAAACGCTGGACGTACAGCCCTCCGCCTTGAGCCACCGCATCGGCGCACTGGAAGCGCGGCTGGGCGTGAAGCTGTTGCACCGTACCACCCGCGCCATGTCGCCCACCGAAGCGGGACAGCAGCTTTTCGAGCGTACCGCGCCGCTGTTTGACGGCATCAGCCGCGAAACCGACGCGCTGGGCGACTTTCAAAACCATCTCACCGGCAAGCTGCGCATCAACGCCGCCGAAAACCCCGCTCATTATTTCATCTATCCGAAAATCCGTGATTTCCTGCGCCGCTATCCCGACGTTTCCATTGAAATCCTGATGGATAATCACCGTATCGACATTGTGTCAGACGGCTTTGATTTCGGCGTGCGCCCAATAAACGATGTCGTACAAGACATGGTGGTGCTGCCCGTGTCCGCCGAACGTGCGATGGTGCTCGTTGCCGCGCCCGAATTTCTCAGTCGACACGGCGCACCGCACAGCCCGCAAGACTTGCCGCAATGCCGCTGCATCGTGCCCTCGTTTGATGCGTCTTACCGCTTGGACGAATGGGAATTTGTGCAAAACGGGCAAACCGTGCGCATCCGCGTGCCCGCCGTGTTCACCGCCAACAGCACGCTGATGGCCAAACAAGCCGCCCTCGATGCGCTGGGTATCGTCTGGCTGCCGCAATACGCCGTGTCGCGCGAACTTTCAGACGGCAGCCTGAAAGAAATCCTCGCCGACTACCGCATCACCTACCCGCCGATGGCGCTCTACTACCCGAAAAACCGCCACAAAACCCGCGCCGCGCAGGCTTGGATTGATTTTTTGAAGGGCTACGCGCAAAGCAGCCTGAAAGCGGATTGACGGGATACACAGGCAGCCTGGAAACCGCTTTTCAGGCTGCCGCAAACGTTTGAGCGCGGCAGTTTGTCCGATGACAAACTCAACAAGCAAAGGCTTGAAATAATCGTTTGAAACCAAAATGCCGTCTGAAAAATCCGTTTTCAGACAGTGTAACAATGCAAACACTCTCAGAACCACCATGCCCATCAAAAAACACACCCTCGCGTTCCTGCTGATTCTCAGCGCGCTGATGGCGTTTACCTCGCTATCGGTCGATATTTATCTGCCCGCGCTACCCGCTATGTCGCACGATTTACGCGGCGATGCCGAGCTGACGGTAACCGGCTTTCTCATCGGATTCACGTTGGCGCAACTCATTTGGGGACCGGTCGCTGACCGTATCGGGCGCAAAACCCCGCTTGCCGTCGGTATGCTGCTGTTTACCGTGGGTTCCGTCGGCTGCGCCTTGTCGCAAACGCTGCCGCAGATTGTTTTTTGGCGCGTCTTTCAGGCGTTCGGCGCCTGCGTTGGGCCGATGCTGAGCCGCGCGATGATTCGCGACCTGTTTGGCGCAAGTCAGGCGGCGCGCCTGCTTTCCACGCTGGTGATGATTATGGCGGTGGCGCCGATTGCCGGCCCGCTCTTGGGCGGCGTGCTGTTAAAAATCGCCTCGTGGCACGCGCATTTCTGGCTGTTGGCGGCGATTGGTGCGCTGATGTTTGCCGCTGTTTTCAGGCTGCCGGAAAGCCTGCCCGCCACACGCCGCGCCCGCACGCCGCTGTGGACGGCCTTTGCCGACTACCGCCGCCTGCTCACCAACCGCCCGTTTATGCGCTACACCCTATGCGTAACCTTTTTCTACATCGCCGCCTACGCCTTCATCACCGGCTCGCCCAAAGTCTATATCGGCCATTTCGGCATCGCGCCGGAATACTACGGCTTTTGGTTTGGTGCGAACATCATCGGCGTGATGTTGCTGAGCGCCGCCAACCGCCGTCTGACCAGACGCTTTCCGCTCGACATCTTGCTGAAATACGCCACGCTCACCGCCGCAGTCGCCGCGCTGCTGCTCGTACCTGCCGCTTCGCTCGGAATCTGGGGCATCGCTCTGCCGGTGTTTGCCGTATTCAGCACCAACGGCATCATCGCCGCCTGCGCCAACGCTGCCGCCCTTGCCAGCGTGGACAGCAAAACCGCCGGCTCTGCCGCCGCTCTCATCGGCGCACTGCAATACGGCAGCGGCATCGTCTCTACCCTGCTGCTCACCGCCTTTAGCGACGGCTCGCCGCGCGCGATGGTGTGGATAATCGCCGCCGCCGTCGTATTGAGTGCGGCGATGGCTTGGCGCAGGAAGGCAGCCTGAAAACCCAATTACAGATTTTCAGGCTGCCTCTTGCGCATCAGCCATGCTAATCGTTTGCACCTCAACCCAACCCCCCACCCCCACGCCAACGCAAAAAACTTCCCCATCGCCCCGCCACCCTTTAAACTCCCCCATCCACCACCCCATCAGGAGTCCCCCATGAGCGCCGCACACCATCACCACAACCACGACCACAGCCATGTTCACACCTCCAACAAAAAAGCGTTGGCGGTATCTTTTGTCATCATCGCAAGCTATATGCTGGTGGAAATCATCGGCGGCTGGCTCACAGGCTCGCTGGCGTTGCTTTCGGATGCAGGGCATATGTTTTCCGATGCGCTGGCGTTGGGCTTGGCGCTGGTGGCGTTTAAATTTGGCGAAAAAGCGGTGAACGCCCGCCAAACCTTTGGCTACAAGCGGGCGGAGATTTTGTTTGCGCTGTTTAACGGACTCACGCTAATTGCCATTGCCGTGTTCATTATTATTGAAGCGGTGGAGCGCTTTAAGCAGCCGCCCGAAATCGCGGGCGCGGGCATGCTGGTGGTGAGCGCGGTTGGGCTGCTGGTGAACATGGTGGTGGCGTGGTATATGCTGCGCCACAGCGACACCGAGGGCAATCTGAACATGAAAAGCGCGTATTTGCACGTTCTCGGTGATTTGCTCGGCTCGCTGGGCGCGATTGTGGCGGCGTTGCTGCTGATGGCGTTTGGCTGGAAACTCGCCGACCCGATTGTGAGCCTGCTGGTGTCGCTGTTGATTGCACACAGCGGGCTGGGCGTGCTGAAAAACACCTTGCATATTTTGATGCAGGGCGCGCCCCAGCATATAGATCAAGCCGCGCTGGCGGACGAAATCCGCGCTGTGCCGCAGGTGCTGGGCGTGCACGATTTGCATTTGTGGACGCTCACCAGCGATCGCCATCTGTTTTCCGCCCATCTGGTTTTGGATGGCACGATGACAGTTGGCGAAGCGCAAAGCGTGCGCCAAGCGGTGGAGCGCCTTGTGCAAAGCAAAGGCATCGCCCATGTTACCTTGCAGCTGGATGCGCAAAACCATGAACACGGCGAGAATTTGTATTGCAGCGATGCGGCAAGCGAAAGCCACGAGCATCATCATCACGAGCATTAATGCGCAAACTCCGTTTTCAGGCTGCCTAATCCCAAGCCCAAAGGCAGCCTGAAAACGAGTAAACAACAAAAAAACGACTGGATGCATATTTTCCAGTCGTTTTTATTTTGACGACAGCGTTGTGTGAACATTATCGCCGCGCGGTGTGCAGAGTATTTTCAGGCTGCCCCGCCCACATACGGATTAAACTGCTTCTCATGCCCAATCGTGGTGGTGCGAGCATGGCCAGGGATAACCAGCGTGTCATCAGGCAGCCTGAAAAGTTTGTTGCGGATGTTATCCAGCAAATCCTGATGATTGCCGCGCGGAAAATCGGTGCGCCCGATGCTCTCGTAAAACAACACATCGCCCGCCAGCAGCAGCTTGGCGGCGGCGCAGTAAAACACCACTTGCCCCGGAGTATGCCCAGGAATGTGCAACACTTGAAACGTGAACTGCCCAACGTTCAGCGTGTCGCCATCGTGCAGCCAGCGCGTGGGCGCGAACACGGGGCAAACGGGAAAGCCGTAAGACGCGGTGGTTTCAGGCAGCGCATCCAGCAAAAATTGGTCATCAGGATGCGGCCCTATAACGGGCACATTTTGCCGTTCCAACAGCATGGGCACGCCGCCTGCGTGGTCAAGATGCCCGTGCGTGAGCCAGATGGCGTTCAGTTTCAGGCTGCGTTTGTCCACTTCGGCGAGCAGATGTTCGGCATCGCCGCCCACGTCTACCAACACCGCATCGCGCGTTTCATCGTCCCACAGCAGCGAGCAGTTTTGGCGAAACGCGGTTACGGGCATGATTTGAATTTGCAATGCCATAAGCGCTCCTTAGGCAAGGGGATTTTTGCGCGGGCGGCCGCGGCGGCGGGGCAGGTTGGTGGTTTCGCTGCTGTTTTGCTGCGCGGCGGTGGGCGCGGTGGTTTTCAGGCTGCCTTGGGCGGCGTTGCTGGTTTTGCCATTGTTTGCATGATTGGCGGCATGGCTTTTGCCTGCGTTATTGCTGCCGCGCATCAGGTCAAAAAAGTCGGCGTTGTTTTTGGTTTGCTTGATTTTGTCTAGCAGGAACTCGGCGGCTTCCACGTCGTCCATCGGGTGAATCACGCGGCGCAGCATCCACATTCGTTGCAATTGGTCGGCAGACACAATCAGCTCTTCGCGGCGCGTGCCCGATTTGTTGATGTTGATGGCGGGGAACACGCGCTTTTCCGCTAAGCGGCGGTCTAGGCTCAATTCCATGTTGCCCGTGCCTTTAAATTCTTCAAAAATCACGTCATCCATGCGGCTGCCTGTTTCCACCAGCGCGGTGGCGATGATGGTGAGCGAGCCGCCTTCTTCCACGTTGCGCGCTGCGCCAAAGAAGCGTTTGGGGCGATGCAGCGCGTGCGCATCCACGCCACCTGTAAGCACTTTGCCCGACATCGGCACCACGGTGTTATACGCGCGGGCAAGGCGGGTGATGCTATCCAGCAGAATAATCACATCTTTTTTGTGTTCCACCATGCGCTTGGCTTTTTCAATCACCATTTCGGCCACTTGCACATGGCGTTGTGCAGGCTCGTCAAAGGTGGACGCGACCACTTCACCGCGCACGGAGCGCATCATTTCGGTTACTTCTTCGGGGCGTTCGTCAATCAGCAGCACAATCAGCTCGGCATCGGGATAATTGGCGGTGATGGCGTGGGCGATGTTTTGCAGCATCACGGTTTTGCCTGTTTTGGGCGGCGCAACCAGCAAGGCGCGTTGTCCAAAGCCGATGGGGGAGATTAGGTCAATAATCCGCCCTGTGATGTTTTCGCTGGATTGGTTGTCGCGCTCTAATTTGAGCTGGCGGTTGGGGAACAGCGGGGTGAGGTTTTCAAACAGAATTTTGTGGCGACTGCTTTCGGGGTGGTCGCCGTTTACGCTGTCTAGCCGCACCAGCGCGAAATATTTTTCGTCGTTTTTGGGCACGCGCACCGTGCCTTCAATGGTGTCGCCTGTGTGTAAATTAAAACGGCGAATTTGCTGCGGCGAAACGTAAATATCATCAGGATTGGCAAGATAGGATGTGGCGGCGTTGCGTAAAAAGCCGTAGCCATCGGGTAGCACTTCTAGCGTGCCTGAGCAGATAAATTCTTGCCCGCTTTGAATCAGCTCGCGCACAATTTGGAAAACAAGGTCTTGTTTTCGCAGGCGGTTTGCGCCTTCAATGCCCATTTTTTCGGCTTGGGCGATGAGTTCCGTTATGTGTTTGGTTTGGAGTTCGGTAACGTGCATGGTGTTTGGGATTGTTTGTGAAATCAATTAGGAATAGGCAGCCTGAAAAAGGGTTTGTTGCGCTGCCAAAAGGGTTGAATGGTTAAAATGGGAAAAGTGCCTGATATGGCGTAAGAAATTTGGAACGCGCGGATTTTAGGGATGCGGCGGGGAATTGTCAAATAGGGTTGGTGTAAATAGATTGGCGTTTGGCGTTTTAATTTCGTTGAAGCCTTCGGCTTTCAGGCTGCCTAAAAATTTGTTGGGCGCGGTGGGTAAACAAAGGCGAAATATGTAGTAGAATGTAGTTGAAATAAACTTTCAGGCTGCCTGATGTGTGTTGTGTTGTAAATTACACAGCAGCCTGAAAAGGATGGAGAGCGAATTATGTGGAAATTTTTGTTGATTGCGCTGGTGATTGGCGCGTGGCTGGCTTGGTTGCACAATAACAGCATGTCGTCGGCGCGGTTTTTGTATGAGAGCGTGAAAAGCAATCCGAAAACGCATGAATGGCTGCGGCAGAATGTGTCGGGCAACCGCATAGATGATTTGGTGGCGATACGGCGGCGCTTTGGTTTATCGTTGCGCTATGCGGTTGAATTGTTGGATGAGTTTCAGGCGCAGCGGTAAGTGCAAAGCCGACAAAGGCAGCCTGAAACTGCAGCCTGAAATTGAATAACAATAAAAGGAAAACAAAATGAGTTTCTTGGATACTGAACAACAAAAACCCGAAGTCTTGGCGGTGCGCTTGGCGGCGAAAACGCGCATTTTTGAAGTGCAGGAAGTGGATTTGCGTTTTGCTAACGGTGCAGAGCGCACTTATGAGCGTTTAACGCCATCGCGCAAGCCTGCGGTGATGGTGTTGCCAGTTGAAAACGGCGAATTGATTATGGTGCGCGAGTATGCGGTAGGCCCTGAGCGCTATGAGTTAACCTGCGTGAAAGGGTTGATTGATGCGGGCGAAACGCCTGAGCAGGCTGCGCGGCGCGAGTTGCAAGAAGAAATCGGCTTAACGGCGGCAAAATTAACGCCGTTGCGCGCGTTGTATTCATCGCCTAGCCATATGTTTGGGCAGATGTTTGTGTTTGTGGCGCAAGATTTGCGCGCGTCCAAGCTGGATGGCGACGAGCCTGAGCCGTTGATTCCTGTGCGCATTCCATTGGTGCGCTTGGATGAGCTGATTGATGATGACGCGCTGGGCAATTCGCAAACTTTGTCGGCGTTGATGTTGTTGCAGCGCAAGTTCCCTGAGCTTTTTCAGGCTGCCTGATTGATTGTTATGAGTATGGAAGATGTCATGATGTTAAGCAAAATTAGTGAGACTTTGGATTCGTTGTCCAACGCGGAGCGCAAGGTGGCGGAATGCGCGCTGTCTGAACCTAAATGGTTTGTGCACGCGGCGGTGGCGGAGATTGCGGAGCGGGCGGAAGTGTCGCAGCCTACGGTGATTCGGTTTTGCCGCAGCTTGGGCTACAAGGGGCTGCCTGAATTTAAACTGGAACTTTCTGCCAGCATCAGCCACAACGGTTTGCCGTTTGTGCATGCCGAATTAAACACCGACGACAACATGGGCGATGTGATGGAAAAAGTGTTGGGCAACACCGCGGCGGCGTTGTTGGGCGCGCGGCGCACTTTGGATGAAAACGAGCTGGAAAACGCGATTGCCATGCTGTCGCACGCGCGGCGCATTGAGTTTTATGGCATGGGCAATTCGGGCATTGTGGCGCAGGATGCGCAGCATAAGTTTTTCCGCTTTGGCGTGTCCACCGTGGCGTATTCGGATACGCATATTCAGCTGATGGCGGCAGCGGTTTTAACGGCGCAGGATGTGTTGGTGGTGGTTTCCAATTCTGGCTCGTCGATTGAGCTTTTGGATGCGGTGAGCATTGCCAAGGGAAACGGCGCGAAGGTGATTGTGATTACCCGCGCGGGCAGCCCGCTGGCGCAGCTTGCCGATTGCGTGCTGGCCTTGACGGTGCAGGAAGACGCGCATCGCTATTCGCCGATGGTGTCGCGCTCGTTGCAATTGGCGGTGATTGACATCTTGGCAATTGGGCTGGCGCTGCGTTTGGGCGAAACGGCTTCGTTGCAGCTGGAAAAAGGCAAGCGCAGCATTTTGAGCCACCGCATGAGCGATTGATGCGCCAAAATGGTTTTCAGGCTGCCTTTGTGGATGATGCAAAGGCACTTACATTCGCCTCCCAAGTGCAACACTTTCTAAAAACAAGAAGGTCAGT
>CAUQQW010000092.1:0-8003 GCA_963520365.1 uncultured Kingella sp. | reverse complement strand
GAATTCAATTCTTGGGGGTGTTGGGGTGGGGTTTTGCAAAGGTTTCAGCCTGAAAGCGGGAAATACCGTTTTTCAGGCTGCCTTTATCGTGTTGATACCGTTAGGCTTCTCGTCAAACGGCAAAACAGGCGAATGCCAAAATCTAACCGATTAGGCTTGCTTGGAAAATTGGCGCAATCATCCGAACTATGGGGCAGCCTGAAAAACGAAAAATCCATTTTCAGGCTGCCTTTCCATTAGCAAAAAGCATTAGCCGCGAACACGCTCAATCTTCGCGCCCACGCCGTTCAACTTCTCTTCAATATGCTCATAACCGCGGTCAAGATGGTAAATCCGATCCACCACCGTTTCGCCGCTGGCAACCAATCCCGCCAGCACCAAGCTGGCGGAGGCGCGCAAATCGGTTGCCATTACCGTTGCGCCCGACAGCTCGCGCACACCTTTCACCAACGCCGTGTTGCCTTCCACTTCAATATCCGCGCCCATGCGGTTGAGCTCGGGAACGTGCATAAAGCGGTTTTCAAAAATGGTTTCGGTAACCTTGCCCACGCCTTCTGCCACCACGTTCATCGCCATAAATTGCGCCTGCATATCGGTGGGAAACGCGGGATGCACGGCAGTGCGGATGTTCACCGCTTTGGGGCGATCGTTCATTTCAATCGCAATCCAATCGTCGCCCGTTTCAATAATCGCACCCGCTTCGGTTAATTTGTCCAACACCGCTTCCATGGTTTTGGGCGCGGCGTGGCGCAGGGTTACTTTGCCGCCGGTCATCGCCACCGCGCAAAGGAAAGTACCCGCTTCAATGCGGTCTGGCACCACGCTGTGCTCGCAGCCGTGCAGCTCGTCCACGCCTTCAACCGTCATGGTTGCTGTGCCGATGCCGCTGATTTTCGCGCCCATTTTTACCAAGCATTCCGCCAAATCCACCACTTCGGGCTCAACCGCGCAGTTTTCCAGCGTGGTAACGCCCTCTGCCAACGTTGCCGCCATCAGCAGGTTTTCCGTGCCACCCACGGTTACCACGTCCATCACCACGCGCGCGCCTTGCAGCTTGCCTTGCGGTGCAACGGCTTTTACATAGCCGTGTTCAATGGTGATTTGCGCGCCCATGGCTTCCAAGCCTTTTAAATGCTGGTCAACTGGGCGTGCGCCAATCGCGCAGCCGCCTGGTAGGCTCACTTCGGCTTTACCAAAGCGCGCCAAAGTCGGCCCTAACACCAAAATGGACGCACGCATGGTACGCACCAAATCATACGGTGCGCAGGTATTGTTGACCGTGCCGCCGTTGATTTCAAACTCGCTGATGTTGTCGGTTAAAACGCGCGCGCCCATGCCTTGCAGCAGCTTTTGCGTGGTTTTCACATCCGCCAGCATGGGGACGTTTTTCAGACGCAGCGTGCCGTTGGTGAGCAAGCCTGCGCACATCAGCGGCAGCGCGGCGTTTTTTGCGCCTGATACGGTGATTTCGCCGTTGAGTTTGCCGTTGGCGGTGATTTTGAGTTTATCCATGGTGTGAGTTTTCCTGAGATGGGGATTGAAAAATGGGCGCGATTATAGCTTAAAGCGGTTGCGTGAGTGGAGAAAAGGCAGCCTGAAATGGGGTTTTCAGGCTGCCTCTGCTTATTTGCGCAACTCTTTGGGTAACACAAACACCATATTCTCTTCCACCGTGTTGCCTTGTTCCACATTATCCAGCCCCCAATCCCTAATTTGCTGAATCACCTCTTGCACCAAGACCTCAGGCGCACTCGCTCCCGCCGTTACGCCCACCTTGTTTTTGCCGATAAACCAATCGCGCTCCAACAGCGAAGCGTTGTCCACCATATACGCTTCCACGCCGCGCTGCGTTGCCACTTCGCGCAAGCGATTGCTGTTAGACGAATTGGGCGAACCCACCACAATAATAATATCGCAATCGGCCGCCAAATCTTTCACCGCCGCTTGGCGATTGGTGGTGGCGTAGCAGATGTCTTCTTTGTGCGGATTTTTGATGTGTGGATAACGCGCATTCAGGGCGGCGATGATGTCTGCCGTTTCGTCCACCGACAGCGTGGTTTGGCTCACATACGCCAGTTTTTCGGGATTGGGCACCACAAGATTCGCCACATCATCCACCGTTTGCACCAGCTGCATTTTGCCGCTGGGCAGTTGCCCCATCGTGCCTTCCACTTCCACGTGCCCCGCGTGTCCAATCATAATAATTTGATAACCCTGCGCATCCAGCCGCGCCACTTCTTTGTGCACCTTGGTAACCAGCGGGCAAGTGGCATCAAACACGCGGAAACCGCGCTCAGCGGCTTCGGCCTGCACCGCTTTGGATACGCCGTGCGCCGAGTAAATCAGCGTTGCGCCTTGCGGCACATCCGCCAAGTCGTCAATAAAAATTGCGCCTTTGTTGCGCAAGCCATCCACCACAAATTTATTGTGCACGACTTCGTGGCGCACATAAATCGGCGCGCCAAATAGCTCCAATGCGCGTTCTACTATGGAAATGGCTCGGTCCACGCCAGCGCAGAAACCGCGCGGGTTGGCGAGCATAATGGTTTTTTGGGTCATGTTTTGTTCTCTTGATGATTTGGGTTTTGGTGGAACTCGTTTTCAGGCTGCTATCAGATGGCGCAATAAGGCAGCCTGAAAATAGTATTTGGATTGGCGCGAAGTTCACTAAAACGCGTCGCACTGGTTTTCAGGCTGCCTTTTTGTGCTTCATGCTATCAATCGCCAGCAACACCGCGCCCACGCAGATAAAGCTGTCGGCAACATTAAACGCGGGGTAATAATGTTCGCCCCAATAAAACAGCAAAAAATCCACCACTTTTTCGTGCACAAAGCGATCGATCACATTGCCAAACGCGCCACCGATAATCATCGCCGCTGCCCAGTTGCCCAGCTTGCCAAATTCGTTTTTGGCGATGCTGCGCGCCAGATAGCCGCTGATTGCAAACGCTAGCGCAATAAACAAATATTTCTGCGCCCCGCCCATGCCTGCAAGAAAGCTAAACGCTGCGCCAGGGTTATACACCAGCGTTAGGTCAAAAAAATGCGGGATGATGTTGAGCCGCTCTTGGTATTCAAAGCGGGCGAGAATGGCGTATTTGCTGATTTGGTCAAGAATGATGGCGGCAATTACCACCAGCCAATAGGGTAGATATTTCATGGGTTTGCGTTGGGAAAAATAAAGCGGGGGATTGTACTGGATTTTCAGGATGCCTTAAACATAGGTTCTTGCCAAACAAATGAAAAATCGGGATAATGCGCGGCTTCGTTCAATGTGGCGTAGGCAAAATCCCTACGCTCGCTTTTTTAAGGAAAAAACATGAAACCTGAAATTCATCCTGATTACCATGAAGTAAACGTTACTTGCTCTTGCGGCAACAAATTTGTAACCAAATCTACCATGGAAAAAGAAAACTTCAATATTGAGGTTTGCTCAAACTGCCATCCTTTCTACACTGGCAAACAAAAAATCGTGGACACCGCTGGTCGCGTGGATCGCTTCAATCAAAAATACGGCAATATGTTCAAACGTTCTATTTAATGTATTGCAGCAAAGGCAGCCTGAAAACGGGTTATTCGTTTTCAGGCTGCTTTTTTGTTGGTGTGTGGAATGGATGTTGTGTGTTGAGATTGCGGCAGCCTGAAAGCCCTGTTTTGTGTTTTCAGGCTGCCTTTGATGAATTTTTCTCACAACCGTTACCAGAAAACCCCCGTTTTTCTCAAACAACAAACCCTGTATCATCCGCCCATTCCCATTCAACACGCAGGGCAAACCCAGTGAAATCCGTGAAAACCCTTTTATCCACCGCTGTTATCAGCACACTTCTATTAGGAGCAAACGCCATGGCCGCCGATTACCGCAGCAACTCTTTTACCCTCACTTACGACAACGCCATCACGCAAAACGTGAAAGGCAAAGTCAATATCCACCCTGTGAAATACACGCAAAAGCACACCGGCATTGAAGTCGCCGCCAATGTGTACACGCCCGCCAATTTTGACCCCGCCAAAAAATACCCCGCCATCGTTGTTGCCCATCCGAATGGCGGCGTGAAAGAGCAGGTGGCGGGCTTGTACGCGCAAAAACTCGCCGAGCAGGGCTACATCACCATCGCTTTTGACGCCGCCTATCAGGGCGCAAGCGGCGGTAGCCCGCGCTACACCGACAAACCACAAAACCGCATTGAAGACATCCGCGCCGCTGCGGACTTTATCAGCCAATACCAAGGCGCAGATGCCGACCGCTTGGGCTTGCTCGGCATTTGCGGCGGTGGCGGTTATTCCATCAAAGCCGCGCAGACCGACAAACGCTTCAAAGCCGTAGCAACCATCAGCATGTTTAACACGGGCGACGCGCGGCGCAACGGCTATATGCGTTCGCAAAAAGACACCATCCAACAGCGTTTGCAGGCAGCCGCCGAAGCGCGTCAAAAAGAAGCAGCCACGGGCGAAGTCGCCTACACGCCGCCCTTTGGCGCGGGCATGACCCCCGAGCAGGTGGCCGCCATCAAAGTGGATTTGTACCGCCAAGGCTACGAGTATTACGCACAAAGCCACTTCCACCCCAATTCGCAAACCAATTCCACCGTCGCCAGCCTTGCCGATTTGATGGAATTTGACGTAAACACCAATGTGGATTTGATTAACCAGCCGCTGTTGATGATTGCGGGCGACAAAGCGGATTCTCTGTATATGACTGAAGAAGTGTTTAAAAACGCCACGGGCACGCAAAACAAAGAATTGTTTAAAATCAAAGGCGCAACGCATATCGAGACCTATTGGAAGCCCGAATATGTGAAGCAGATTGCCGATAAACTGGGGGCGTTTTTTAAGCAGAATTTGAAATAGGCAGCCTGAAACGCTGTCTGAAATGCCCAACGAGAAAGCCGTTATGAAATCCATCCTGCTTGCCCTTTCCCTGCTCGCCGCCGTGCCCGCGCAGGGAAAGGATTTGATTGTTTATCTAAGCCGCAGCCACAACACCGAAGCCGTCGCCAAAATCATTCAATCGGAAACGGGCGGCGATTTGGTTGCCATCGAACTGCAAACCCCATATCCCGCCGATTATCGCGCCACCGTCGAACAAGTACAGCGCGAAAACGAACGCGGCTACCTGCCGCCGCTGAAAACCCGTATCAGCCCTGCGCAGTACGACCGCATTTTTATCGGCTTCCCCACTTGGGGTATGCGCCTGCCGCCACCCGTAAAAAGCCTGCTCGCCGCCCACGATTTCGGTGGCAAAACCGTTATCCCCTTCAACACCAATGCGGGCTACGGCATCGGCAGCAGCTTTGACGAACTGCGCCGTTTGTGCCGCAACTGCCGCGTCGCTGAAGGCTATGCCACCGAAGGCGGCAAAGAGCGTGACGGGATTTTGTTTGTGATGCAGGGTGAAAAAGCGCAGCAGACACGCAGCCAAATCCGCCGCTGGCTGCAAAAGCTCAAATAAACGTTTTCAGGCTGCCTCAGTCTTCAATTCACCTAAACAACATAAGGAAAATAAAATGACGTTAAAACAACTCTGCTCCGCCATTGCCGTCACCACCGTTGCCACCTCTGCATTTTCTGCGCCTTTGTCCATTGAAAAACAGGGCACGTTTGCCGTAGGCGGCACGGTGAAAACCAGCGCAGGCACATACAACCCGCGCCCTGCCATCACGCAAGGCAAAACGTCCAACAACTTTATGGATGTATTCAACGCTTCCATTCAAAGCGGCGGGCAAACCCTGCATGGCGACCACGCCACCGTGCACTACCAAATCCCCGTAAACGCCAAACGCCTGCCGCTGGTGTTCCTGCACGGCGCAGGACAATCTATGCGTTCGTGGCAAACCACACCCGACGGACGCGAAGGCTGGGACACGCTGTTTCTGCGCAAAGGCTACGGCGTTTATTTAATCGACCAACCGCGTCGCGGACAATCAGGGCGCAGCACCGTAGATGCCACTGTGCCCGCCACACCTGACGACCAATTTTGGTTCGCACAATTCCGTATGGGCGAGTATCCGACTTTCTTTAAAAATGTCGCGTTTCCGCGCGATGAACAATCGCTTGACCAATTCTTCCGCCAAATGACCCCCAACATCGGCGCGTTTGACGCGGATTTGATTTCAGGCAGCCTGAAAGCCCTGTTTGAGCGCATCGGCAACGGCGTGTTGGTCACACATTCGCAAGGTGGCATTGTCGGTTGGTATGCCGGCATCAAATCGCCCGACAAAATCAAAGCCATTGTTGCCATCGAACCGGGCAACTTCCCCTTTCCGGAAGGCGAAGTGCCGCCCGTCATCACCAGCGCATTCGGCGACATCGCACCTGCCAAAGTAAGCCAAGCCGATTTTGCCAAGCTCACCAAGCTGCCGATTGTGATTTACTTCGGCGACAACATTGCCGACAAACCCGCCAAAACCCAAGGCGAAGACCAATGGCGCATCCGTCTCGCCCTTGCCCGCCAATGGGCGCAAGTAGTGAACAAACACGGCGGCGATGTAACGGTGGTGCATTTGCCCGAAGCCGGCATCAAAGGCAACACTCACTTCCCGATGCAGGATTTGAACAACGCCGAAGTTGCCGACCATTTGGCAGGCTGGCTGAAACGCAAAGGCTTGGACAAATAGAACCTGCCAATCCGCTTTCAGGCTGCCTGAAAACAGCAAAACGCCGTCTGAATCCGCTTTCAGCCAGCATCGCAGCAAGGATCTTCCCAATGAAAAAATTTTTCCAAAAAACACCGCGCTTTGCTTTGCCCTTGCCGCGCCCTTTGTCCAAGCCCAAACCATGACCCAAGTTATCCCCCAATCCGTCCAAACCGTGCAAACCACCGACCCCGCCCATTTCACCGGTCAAGGCAGTTACGCCCGACTGCCCGTTATGCCGTCCAACGGCGATGTTGCCGCCGCCGTCGTCAACTTTCCGCCGAATGTGTTCACCGACTGGCACAGCCACGCCCAAGGGCAATATCTCATCGTTACCGAAGGCATCGGGCGTTTCCAAGAATGGGGCGAACCCGTGCAGACCATACAAAAAGGCGACGTGGTGTGGATTGCGCCGAATGTCAAACACTGGCACGGCGCGGGCGAATTTACCGCTATGGCGCATATCGCATTAAGCCCCGCCAAAGACAACGCCGTGCAATGGTTTGAAAAAGTGGATTTGCCGCAAAGCAAAAAGCCCGCCGCGCGCATTTCAGGCAGCCTGAACGCCAAACAGCTCGCCCTGCTGCCCATCGCCGCCGCCGTTACCACGGGCGACACGGCAAAACTCAACGTCGCCGTCGCACAAGGTTTGGCGGACGGTTTGACCGTGTCCGAACTCACCGAAGCCGTGTCGCACCAGTTTGCCTACATCGGCGCGCCCAAAACGCTCAACGGCATCGCCGCCCTGCAAAAACAGCTGGAAACGCGCAAAAACCAAGGCATCCGCGACCCCGAAGGCACACCCGCCACCGACATCGGCGCGGCGGATTATTACCAACTGGGCACGCAAACCCTCGCCCGATTGAGCCAAGCCCCCACCGACCGCCCGATTTTCCGCTTCGCCCCCGCCGTCGATTACGCCATCAAAGCGCAGCTCTTCGGCTACCAGTTTAGCCGCGACAACTTGGGCGCAGTCGAACGCGAACTCGTTACCCTCGCCAGCCTCGCCGCCTTGGGCGAAAGCGTAAACGGACAGCTGCGCTCGCATCTGCGCGTGTTGCAAAACCTCGGCGCAACAGACAGGCACATCGCCCAAATCGCGCAAAGCATCGAAACCGCGCTAGGCAAGGCCGCTGCGGATAACGTGCGCCAAGTGTGGCAAGGGCTGGATTGATTTCAGGCAGCCTGAAAACTTCCCCCCAACGACGTCATTCCCGCGCAGGCAGCCTGAAACGCCGTCTGAAAATGCCCGACCTACTGCTGAAACAGGCAGCCTGAAACGCAAAAACGCCGTCTGAAACCCGATTCAGACAGCGTGAGACCTTTGCAAAATTCCCCAAAATCCCCTAAATTCCCACCAAGACATTTAGG
>CAUQQW010000091.1:0-8161 GCA_963520365.1 uncultured Kingella sp. | reverse complement strand
ACCGCCGACATTCTGCTTGTAAGGCAGACGCTCTACCAACTGAGCTAATCACCCGCATCGCTGCGTTGCGAAAGCGCGAATTAAACCAGTTTTCCTTAACCTGCGCAAGGCATTTATTTGCAAAATTTTTACACTCGTTAATATTTGTTTGTTTATATTGGTAATTTTGTTACAAACCGTTTTCAGGCTGCCTGAAAATTTGTGTAAACGCAAAAAGCGATTTTTCCTTGTTTTCAATTACTTGCCCGCAAGACAAGCGCGTGGCTGCTTGGATTTGGCAGGCTTATCCTTTATGATGCGCTGTCTTTATTTTCACGCTATACAAAAAATCTATGAAAA
Source organism: uncultured Kingella sp. (assembly GCA_963520365.1). Taxonomy (GTDB): domain Bacteria; phylum Pseudomonadota; class Gammaproteobacteria; order Burkholderiales; family Neisseriaceae; genus Kingella_B. The sequence goes on along the minus strand of CAUQQW010000091.1, from coordinate 7,822 downwards.
AAGTGATTAAATGGTGCGCCGCGTTGCTGGTTTTGGGTGGTTTGGGTTGGTTTGGTTATCAAAAAATGCAGCCCAAAGATGAAACAACGTTCATCACCGAAGATGTGAAACGCGGCAAAATCGCGCAAACGGTTTCGGCAACGGGCGAAATTGCGGCAACCAATTTGGTGGATGTGGGCGCGCAAGTGTCGGGGCAGATTAAAAAAATGCACGTTAAAATTGGCGACACGGTGCAAGAAGGTGATTTGATTGCGGAAATTGATAATGTTAGCCAAGTGAACGAAGTCAACACGCGCAAGGCGCAGCTGCAAACGTATCAGGCGCAGCTGGAATCGGCACAGGTGGCGTTGAAAATCGCGCAGCGCAAATACAGCCGTTATAAATCGCTAGCCAGCGCGGATGCGGTGTCCAAAGAGGAATTTGAGGCAACGGAAGACAGCTTGGCAACCAATCGCGCGAAAATCAAAGAGTTGCAATCGTCTATCCGCCAAACGCAAATTGCGATTAACACGGCGGAAAAGGATTTAGGCTACACGCGCATTACCGCGCCTTCTGCGGGTACGGTGGTTTCGCTGGTGGTGGAGCAAGGGCAAACCATTAATGCCAGCCAAACATCGCCAACGGTGGTGCAAATTGCGGATTTGACGAGCATGACCAACAAGATGCAAATTGCGGAGGGCGATGCGACCAAGGTGAAAGCGGGGCAAACGGTGAATTTTACGATTTTGTCTGAGCCTGATACGCCGATTAGCGCGAAGTTGGACAGCATTGACCCTGGTTTGACCACGATGTCGCAGGGTTCATACAGCAAATCTACCGATACGACTTCTAACGCGATTTATTATTATGCGCGGGCGACGGTGCCTAATCCTGAGGGCAAGCTGGCGATTGGGATGACCACGCAAAACACGGTGGAAATTGCTTCGGCGGATAATGTTTTGATGGTGCCGACTGTGGCGATTAAAACCAAAGATGGCAAAAAATTTGTGCGCGTGCTGGGGGCGAACAATCAGGCGGTGGACAAGGAAATTCAAACAGGCTTGAAAGACAGCATGAACACGGAAGTGAAATCTGGCTTGAATGAGGGCGATAAGGTGGTGATGTCGGAAATGGGGGCGGATGAGAAAGCGGCGGCGGTGGAAAAAGAAATGGCAGGGCCACCGCGATAATGCGGGCATGATTGAGGCAGCCTGAAAATGGGTTTATACCGTTTTCAGGCTGCAACTGTTGCAAAACCTACAACCGATGGAGCGTTGGTGGCTTGCCGACATTTTGGCAAACCAGTCATGCTCTGTTTGTAGCCATTTGGCGGCGAGCCGCCGCCGCTCCATTTTGGGTTTCAGGCTGCCGTTTGTATTTCGCAAGGGCAGCCTGAAAATGAAACAGCGAGAGATGATTGCCCAATGGCGTGTTGAAACTAAACAGGCGTGCGCTTGTGAACAGGATGTCGGCGAGCCACCAACGCACCATTGGTTGCGGGATTAGCAGCGTTTTCAGGCTGCCTTATGCGTTGAACTCCGCCAGTTTGGCGCGGATTTGCGCGGCGGCATCGTTTACATCGCTGCCTGCGATGGTGTTGGCGCGGTCGTCAAAGCGTTGAATGATGGGGAGTGCGCGCAGATAGTCGTCGATGTCTTGCGGCGTGAGAAAACGTCCGTGCAAATCCCAGCCCACATTGAGCGCGCGCCCACGTATTTGCGCCAAGCGGTCGTGCAAATGCCCGTATAGGTGATACCAGCCTTTGTGGCAGCCGTCCCATTCGTTGATGGGATAGTGAAACAAAATCAAAGTGTTGTTGATTTCGGGCAGTTGGATTTTTTGATAACTGCGGATGGACGACAGCATGGGGTTGCCGTCTGCTTTGGGCGTGTCTAGGAAGCGTTTTTTGTTGCGGCTGATGAGGTCGTCGTGGTTGCCGAGTATCAGGTGATGCTGCCCGTTGAGACGGCGCAAAATGGCTTCTATTTTTTTCAGGTCGTGGGCAAAGGAAACGTCGCCAAGGTTGTAAACGGTGTCTTCGGGCTGCACGGTTTCGTTCCAGCGGGCGACCATGTATTCATCTAATTCGTCCACCGATGCAACAGGGCGAAACTGCGGGCAGAATTTGGCGATGTTTTTGTGGGAAAAATGAAGGTCGGATGTGAAATAGATTTGGGACATGCTGTGTCTTTCTAATAAATTACGCTGTTAGGCAGCCTGAAAACGGAAAAACGGCTTTTCAGGCTGCCTTTTTTTTATTTAACCACATCGTTCCAGCTTAATCCAAATCGCGCCAAATATTTGCGCAGCCTATCGCTATCGTTGGGCGTGCTGCGGCTGTTGCGCGAGACATTAAACAGCGCGCGCCCTGCTTCCGCCATGCTTTTGCTTTGGCGACAGATGGCGAGCACGTTTTCCAGCTGCTGCAAATCAAACAAATCCCAGTCTTCGCGGCGGATATTTTCAGGCAGCTTGAAAACGGATTTATCTGAATTTTCAACATCTTCTGCCCACAGATATTGCAAGCGGGCGATTTCGGCGCGCACCAAATCGGTGGAAATCCTGCCCTGCGGCGCAAGCGTTGCCAAGCGCATGATGCTGGCGGCTAAATCGCGGAAATTGCCGCGCCACAGCGATTGACGCGACAGGGCAAAGTCCAAATACAGCGCGTAGGCTTCTTTGTTAAAGCGCGTGGCGCGTCCCAACTCCTGCGCCGCAATCGCCAGCTGGTGCTCAATATTGGGCGCGATGTCTTCGCGGCGGTCGGCGAGCGCGGGCAGCGTGTAATGCCAAATATTGATGCGGGCGAACAAATCTTCACGAAACCGCCCCGCTTGCACTTCGCGGCGCAAATCACGGTTGGTGCCAGCAATGAGCTGAAAATTACTTTTCACTTCGCTGTCGCTGCCCACGGGGTAAAACTGTTTCTCTTCAATGGCTTTGAGCAACATGGCTTGTTCATCCAAACCCAATTCGCCAATTTCGTCTAAAAACAACACGCCTTTGTCGGCGGTTTTCAGCCAGCCATCGCGCTTTTCTGCCGCGCCTGTAAACGCGCCTTTTTTGTGCCCAAACAACGCCGATGCCGCGCCATCGCCGCGCAAGGTGGCGCAGTTTACGTCCACAAAATGACCTGTAATCAAGTGTCTGGCTTTTTTCAGCTCGTAAATCCGCCGCGCCAGCATGGATTTTCCTGCGCCCGTTGCGCCGCTGAGCAAAATGGGCGAGGGAGAATTGAGCGCCACTTGCTCAATCTCGGCAATCATATTGTTAAACGATTGATTTTTCGTGGCAATGCCGCTTTTCAGATAGCGCACCGCATCGTCGCGCACCGCGGCCAGCCGCTCTGCCAGCACATCGTAGCGCGCCAAATCCAAATCAATCACATCCAAGCCGCCCACGTCGCCTTGTTCCATGCTGCGCTTTTGGTTTTTCGGCGGCGCGGTTTGCAGCAGCACGCTGGGAATTTGGCGGCTTTCCACCAGCAAAAACAGGCAGATTTGCGCGACGTGCGTGCCGGTGGTGATGTGGGTGTAATAATTTTCGGCTTCGGTATCAAAGGGATAGGATGCCGCCCAGTCGTGCAGCTTGGTATAGACTTCGCTGAAATCCCACGGGTTCGCCAGCTCCATGTTCACCAGATTCACTTGGGTGTTGGGGCGCAGCGCGCCAATATCGTCGCACACGCGCTTGGCAAGCGGGCGGTATTTTTCGTTGTAAAACAGCTCAATGCGGTTGAAGCCGATGTCGGCGCGTTGGTGCAGAGCGATGTTGGGTCGCCATTTTTGCCAACGGGCTTGCCCGAAGCCGTTGTCTAATACGGTGCCGAGAAAGGAGAAGACGACTTGGGTTTTGGGCATGATGGTTGTCCTTTTTGGGGTTTTCAGGCTGCCTTTGTGTGAGCGTGGCATGGCACTATTTCATTCTTGTGCAATAGGCAGCCTGAAAATGGATGCGCAGTAATTTACGCACAAGATTATAAGCTATTTGACTAGCTTGTTGGATAGTTTTTATGGATTATTCAGGCAACCTGAAAATGGGTTTAAAAAATATATTCTCTTTGTTTTCATGTTATTACAAATTATTTTGCGCTGTTTTGGCATCGTTGGCACGTTGTTTGCAACATACCCCACAAGCACGATGCAAATGCCGAAGGAATTACAGCCTATCACGCTCGTGGTCGCGGGTTCGAGTCCCGTCTCTGCCGCATCAATGGCAGAGTAGCTCAGTTAGGTAGAGCACGAATATTTCTTCATCTCTTGTTGCAACGTGCGCCCCTTTCGGGCGAATGCAGGTTGGTTTACAGGTAGACGCGCAGCGCAAGCTGTGTCTGCGGTTCGCAGACGTTCGGGTTCAAGCCCCGATGGCGTGCAAACGCTATGGCGGAATTTAATTGAACCAGCCGATTTGGTCGCCCACCCCTTTTTATGGCACAAAAAGCAGATGCCGAAGGAATTACAGCATAGGGTGCCCGAGGTCGCAGGTTCGAGTCCTGCCGCTGCTACATCAATGGCAGCGTGGCGCAGACGGTTAGCGCGCGGTACATAATTTCTTTATTTCTTGCTGCTGGTTGTGCCGCCCTTTTCGGGCGAATGCGAACAAGATTACATCGGTTCTCGGGGTTCGAATCCCCGCCGCGTTGCCAAACGCGAGACATCTTGTTGTTCTGGTCGCCCACCTTTTCGGCATCGCAGCAGATGCCGTAGGAATTACATTTCCCAAGACTGTGATGCGCGTGCAAATCGCGCCGCTGCTGCCAAAACGTAGCGTAGTTTAATTTTGAAAATACAGTATGTTGATTTCTACACCCTCTTGCTGCTGCGCTGCCGCCTTATTTCAGGCTGCCTCAACGGTTTTCAGGCTGCCTTAAACACGATACCCAAGGAAAAAACCATGAGCCATTACGACACCATTGGATTTACAGGCATCGCCAGCAAAGAAACACTGTCTGCCCTAATCAACCAAGTTTCGCCACACGCGCAAAAGGTGGGCGATTATGCGGTTTACCGCGATGTCAGCGGCGCGGCGCTGTGGATAGGCATCAATCAAGACAACGAATTTTTCTCGGCTGAGCCGTATTTTTCAGGCTGCCTCCAATCGGTGTGGGTGAGCCATGTTGCTGCCAATCAATATGATGACGGTTTTGACGATGGCACAGGCTTTGCCCATGTGTGGCAAAACGGCAGCGAAGAGGGCGATGGCGACTATCCCTTTATTGTGGATATTCCCGACATCGCATCGTTTCCGCAAACCACCGTTGGCACAGCGCAAAAAATCGCGGTGTGCGCCTTTGCCGAATCGGCAGAATTATTTGCCGACGAAGCCGCGTTTGCCGCCAGCCAAGAAGCGCAGGAAATGAAATGGGCAGCGCAATGCTTTATCCCCAGCGGGATGTTTCTAAGCGAAAACGCGCCCGAGGGCGCACGCCCCGCAGCCCGCGCCTTGTTTACAGGCATCGTGCGCAAGGCAGAAAAACGGCGGAACGCCGTTACCCACAGACCATTTTATTACTGCGAAATCGCAACCTACGGAGGCGTGTGGTCGGTGGTTTACCCTGTCGAAGCCTTTGCCGATACGCCGCAAATCGGCAATGTGATACAGGGCGAATATTGGCTAACGGGGCGGCTTGCCGATGCGCCCGCGCCTCAAACCTCAGCCAAACAAGGCTTTTGGCAAAAACTGATAGGCAAATAGTTTTCAACCTACGCATTGCGCTGCGGTATACCCCTTTATACCCAAATCAAAGATTTGGACAAAGGGGCAAGGCTGCCTCAACCGCATATAAAACCCAATATTAATTAAAAAGGAAATAAAAATGGCTAATACCAACTTGTTCCAATCATTCAAACAAAAACTTTTCCACGCCGACACACGCAACGAAGCGGGCGGTTTGGCGTACACCTTAACCTCCAAGCAGCAGCTTGCCCAACTGGCGGCAACAGGCTGCCTGAACAGCACTTTTTACGCCACAGCGGAAAACCAGTTGGCGCAGGTGCTGGCGTTGGCAAACGGCTTGGATGCCGAATTTATCGCCAAAACCGCGATATACGCGCGTGAACACGGACACATGAAAGATATGCCCGCGCTGCTGTTGGCAGTGTTGGCGCAGAAAGACGTTGCCATGCTGGCGCGGGTGTTTGACCGCGTGGCGGACAACGGCAAAATGCTGCGCAATTTCGCGCAGATTGTGCGCAGCGGCGCGGCGGAGCGCAAATCGTTTGGCTCGCGTCCGAAAAAACTGGTGCAGCAATGGCTGCTGTCGGCAAGCGAACGCCAGCTTTTGAATGCGGCGGTGGGCAACAATCCTTCGCTGGCTGACGTGGTAAAAATGGTGCATCCGAAACCGCGCGAAGCGTGGCGTGCCGCGTGGTTCGCATGGCTCATCGGCAAGCCTTACGATGCGGACGCGCTGCCGCCCATAACGCAGGCGTTTGAACAGTATAAAAAAACCCGTTCAGGCTGCCTGCCCGATGTGCCGTTCCAAATGCTGACCGCGCTGGATTTGGACGCGGCGGCTTGGGCGCAGATTGCGGCAAACGGCTCGTGGCAGCAGGTGCGCCAAAATCTCAACACTTTCCAGCGGCACGGAGTGTTCGCGCATCCGAAAAACATCCGCTTGGTGGCAAACAAATTGCGCGATACCGATGCGATTGCGCGCGCCCGCGTGCTGCCGTATCAGCTGCTGACCACGTTTCAGGCTGCATCGGACGATCTGCCGCACGAAATCCGCGATGCGCTGCAAGATGCGATGGAATGCGCGGTGCAAAACGTGCCGAAGATTGCAGGCAGGGTGGTGGTCTGCCCCGATGTCTCAGGCTCAATGGGCAGCCCCGTTACTGGCTACCGCGGCTCGGCGACCAGCGCGACAAGGTGCATAGACGTGGCGGCGCTGGTGTCGGCGGCGATGTTGCGTACCAATCCGCAGGCAACCGTGCTGCCGTTTGAAAACCATGTGGTGAACGTGCGGCTCAACCCGCGCGACAGCATCATGACCAACGCGGAAAAACTCGCCCGCATTGGCGGCGGTGGCACGGCGTGTAGCGCACCCTTGGCGCTGTTGAACCGCGAAAAAGCGTGGGTGGATTTGCTGATTATGGTGTCGGACAACGAAAGCTGGGCAGACCGCGAGCAGCATTACAACGGCAAAACCAGCCTGATGAAAGAATGGGACACGCTCAAACGCCGCTGCCCACACGCCAAGCTGGTTTGCCTAGACATCCAGCCCTACGCCACCGCGCAAGCGCAAAACCGCAGCGATATTCTTAATATCGGCGGATTCAGCGACAGCGTGTTTACCCTCATCGGCGCATTCGCCGAGCGCGGCATGGGCGCAGATTTCTGGGTGGACGAGATTGAAAAAATCGCGCTGCCCGAAGCCATGTAAACCAATATCCGCAGCACAACGGCTCATTCCGCGCTTTCAGGCAGCCTGAAAACCAGATGAGCCGTTTTTTTCGCCTGCGCCGATTCGCACCAACCATCGGCAACCTGAAAACCGCAGGCTTCAATGGCGTAAAAACCCATCCCCGCGCCGCATCCAGTTTTCAGGCTGCCTTTTACAAGGAAAACATCGTGATTATCTGGCAAACCCTTATCGCCCTGATTTTGTTGCTCGTGATATACGGCATCATCACCGCCCGCTGCGAAGCCAAACGCCAAGAGCGCATCCGCACCCAAGCCCTGCCCGACTCGCAAGACGCCGTGAAAATCCGCCCCGATATGCGTTACCAAATCAAAATGTCGGACGGGCAAAGGTGTAGAAATTAACCGCGTTATTTACACCACAGGTTGAGAAAAATAAGCCTGCAACACTTCAAAAGGTGTATCCCCTTTCAGGCTGCCG
>CAUQQW010000090.1:0-8247 GCA_963520365.1 uncultured Kingella sp. | reverse complement strand
TCATAAGGAAGATTCTAACTTAAGTGGAATTTCCTGAGTTATCTAGGACAGCCCCGATAGTTTTGCTGCAATTTTTTCCATTCGGCGATTTTGTTGCGCGGCGGGATGGGGCAGCGGTCGCCCATGTTGTCGCAAAATCCGCCGCACTCGGGGCAGGTAACAGCTTGTTTATAAGATGAATATTTGTTTTGTGTGATTTTCAATCGGCAGGCGAAGCACACAAAGGCGGTGGTGGCGGAAGGACGTTCTCGGGCGTATCGGAGCATGGCGCAGCAATCCAGCAAAAAACAGCGGCAACCGTTTTTCAGGCTGCCTGAAATGTAAAATGTGATTATAATGCGATTTTTACTTATGGAAATCAACAAAAAATGCGTTTTCACCCTGATGTGATGGGCGTTGATCATCTCGCCGCACAAATCCGCAAAATCCCCAATTTTCCCAAAGACGGCATCTTGTTTCACGACATCACCACCGTGTTGCAAAGCCCCGAATATTTCCGCCTGCTGGTGGATTTGTTCACTTATCACTATATGGGGCAAAAAATTGACGTTGTCGCAGGCTTGGAAGCGCGTGGTTTTATTATTGGCGCGGCGTTGGCGTATCAATTGAATGTAGGATTTGTGCCGATTCGCAAAAAAGGCAAGCTGCCGTTTGACACCATCTCGCAAACCTACGCGCTGGAATACGGCGAAGCCACCGTAGAAATCCACAAAGATGCCATCCGCGAAGGCAGCCGCGTTTTGTTGATTGATGATTTGGTGGCAACGGGCGGCACCATGCTCGCAGGCGTGGAGCTTATCCGCCGATTGGGCGGCGAAGTGGTAGAAGCCTGCGCCATTTTAGAATTTACCGATTTGGACGGCGGCAGAAAAATCCGCGAGAAAAATGTGCCATTGTTTTCATTGCTGAAAAACGATGGTTCTATGTAATCTCGTCCAATAAACAAAAAAACAGCTCAATCAACACGATTTGAGCTGTTTTGCTTTTTCAGGCTGCCTGTTGGCGTTTATTCCTCATCCGAACGCTCACGGTACAACACCAACAGCTTGCCAATATGCTGCACCAATTGCGCCCCCGTTGCCGCGCACAATTCTTCGCCAATCAGCAAACGCTCATCGCGCTCATCGCCCAACACGCGCACTTTAATCAACTCATGCGCGTTCAACGCCGTTTCCGTTTCGCGGATAACCGCTTCGGTTAAACCATGCTGCCCAATCATCACAACAGGGTTTAAATGATGCGCCCGCGCGCGCAGCGCCAAAATTTCTTGCTTGCTTAAAACAGGTTTATTTTCCATTCACGTCTCGTGGTTTATTTCATAAAAACAAAGCGCGATTATACGCGAAAATCAGAAAAACTTGCGCTTGCACAGCAAACATTATTATAATTCGCCGTTTTGCAACCTTGCCGCCCGCAATCGCATGGCGAGCGGCTGTTTTTAACCAACCGTAAGGAGATAACATGCGTCATTACGAAATCGTGTTTATCGTTCATCCAGATCAAAGCGAGCAAGTGCCCGCTATGGTTGAGCGTTACAAAACCATGATTACCGAAGCAGGTGGCAAAATTCACCGCTTGGAAGACTGGGGTCGTCGCCAATTGGCTTACCCAATCAACAAAATCCACAAAGCGCATTATGTTTTGATGAACATTGAAGCCACCCCCGCTACTATTGAAGAGCTGGAAACAGGCTTCCGCTTTAACGATGCAGTATTGCGTCATCTCACCATTCAAAAGAAAGCAGCCGTAACCGAAGCATCTGTGATGATGCAAGGCGAAAAATCTAAAAATTTGCTGAACGGCGAAGCTGCTAGCGAAAAAACTGCTGAAGCATAATAATTGAACAATCAATTTCGGCTGACCGCTCTTTTGCATAAGGTTGATGTTTTGCGCTACACGCCAGCGGGTGTTCCCGTGTTGGATGTGGTGTTGCAGCATGAAAGTATGCAAGAAGAAAATGGTTTGCAGCATCAAGTTAAATTTGAATTGCCTGCAAAAATCATCGGTGAGCAAGCCAAAGCATGGCAACACAAAATAGGCACGATGGTTGAAGTGAGCGGTTTTTTAGCTCAACGCAGCCAAAGAATTTTTCGCCCCGTGTTGCGTATTCAAAATATTCAAGAATATAAAGGTTAAAACGACATGGCTCGTCAAACATTTAAACGTCGCAAATTCTGCCGTTTTACGGCTGAAAAAATCCAAGAAGTGGATTACAAACAAGTTGATTTGCTTAAAGATTTCATCACTGAAAACGGCAAAATCATTCCCGCTCGCATCACTGGCACAAAAGCGCATTATCAACGCCAATTGGCTGTTGCGGTAAAACGTGCGCGCTTTCTGGCTTTGTTGCCTTACACTGACCAACATAAATAATTAGGAGTTCACATTATGCAAATTATCTTGTTGGAACGCGTTGCTGGTTTGGGCAACTTGGGCGATGTGGTAACGGTGAAAAACGGTTACGCTCGCAATTTTCTGATTCCTACTGCCAAAGCAAAACGTGCTACCGAAGCCAATTTGAAAGAATTTGAAGCTCGCCGCGCGGAATTGGAAGCGCGCCAAGCTGAAATCTTGGCTGATGCGCAAGCTCGCCAAGCTAAATTGGACGGTCAAACCATTACCATCGCGCAAAAAGCGGGTGTGGATGGTCGCTTGTTTGGTTCTGTTACCAATGCTGATATTGCTGCGGCGATTGTGGCTGCGGGTGTGGAAGCGTTGAAATCTAACGTTCGTTTGCCAGAAGGCCCATTCAAAGCAGTTGGCGAATACGAAATTGAAGTGGCATTGCACGCTGATGCAGTGGCAACGATTACTGTGGCTGTGGTTGCTGCAGCTGAGTAATTTTGCTGATTAAAGGCAGCCTGAAAACGATAAATGGGTCGTTTCAGGCTGCTTTTTTGTGTGTTGTTTGTTTGGGTTTGGGGATGAAGTCTTGTGGCAGCCTGAAACCTAAAATGGTTAAACAGCCGCCCCCATCCTAACCTTCCCCCGCCAGCGGGAGAAGGAACAGATGGCAGAATTTTTCATCAATTCTACTTGTTATCCACAATAATCAAGCCAGCATCCTTTTTAGGATGCCACCAAGTTTTGAATAGGCGTTTGGGCTTGATGGTCAGGCAGCCTGAAAACGTATTTTGAAATGTTGTTTTAGCTTCGCTGAAACTCGCTTTGCTCGTTTTCAGGCTGCCTTTTGTGTGGATGGCTGGTGTTTTATTCATGCGGGGCGGTAAACAAAAAAGGGCGGATAATTTATCCGTCCTTTTGTTTGGTTGAAACGATTGCGCAGCGCATGGGCAATTTTGTAGGCAAGTGGTGCGATTTGGCGACGAGCCGTCGCCGCTCCATTGTTGTTAATGTTTCATCAGCCCCATATAGGTTTCCGCGCATTTAAAGCCAAAGCCGACATAGGCGCGGTTGAGTGCTTCGTATTTGACATCGGCTTCGGTGCGTCCACCACGGCTAAGCGCGGTGTTGAGATGCCCCAAGTGGGCGGCGGCGTGTCCGATTTCGGCTAGGGCGAGAATGTAGGCGGTTTGGCTGTTGTCCATGTCGGCGACTTCTTCTACTAGGTGCGACATCACGCGAAACCAGCGTTTGGTGCCAAGGTCAATGTCTAATTCGCCCGAGCCGAATTTGCGAAAATCGCGCAGGGCATTTTCTACATGGAATTTGGTGCGCGGGTGGGCTTGGTCTTTCAGGCTTTCGGCTTGGGCGATGGTGCGCTCGTAGTAGTCGTAGAGTTGGTCTAGCGAGTAGTCGGTGATGTCGTAGAGTTGAGTCATGGTTTTGTCCTTTGTGGGTTGGGTTCGGATAAATAGCGTTTTCAGGCTGCCTTTTGGATATGGGCGACGGCTTCTAGTTCCACCAGCAAATCATCGCGGCACACGTCGCCGATGGTGTAAACTACGGGCACGCCTTGTAGCTGCTGTTCGCACACGGCGCGGACGGTTTCGTAATCGGCGGCGTGTTTCACATAGGCACGGACAACGGCTAAATCTTGCAGCGTTGCGCCGTAGCCTGCGAAGCCTGATGCGGCGAAGTTTTCGGGGGCGATGAGCGCGGCGATGTTGAGCAGCGTTTCTTCGGTTTGTTTGGCGGGGTTGCCGATGTGTTGGGTTTCGGATGCGGTGATGGATGCGGTGCCCGACACATACACGGCGGCTTGGTTGTCGTATATCACCGCCATCGCGCGGGCGAATTTGGGCGTTTCGGGGCTGTAATGGCGGGCGTATTCAAAGGCGGGGGTTTGGCGGGGGTTTTCCAGCGGCAGGGTGTACACGTCGTTGCGGTTTGTGATGAGTGCGGTGCTGCCTAATGCGATGTCTTCGCCGCCCATGCCGATGCCTGTAGATGCGGGGTACACGTCAAAGTTGGGCTGGGTTTTCAGGCTGCCTTTGAGGAATTTTGTCTCGCCAAAGGCATCGGTGCGGGCGCGGTTGAGTTCTTTGTAGCGTTGTTCTTGGTTGGCAACGCGGTTATCGGGGGCGACGATGCTGCCCATGTAAAACCATGTGCGAAACACTTGGTCTAGCCGTGCGCCGCCTTGTTTGAGTAGCGCGATGTTGTCGTTGAGCACGGCAAGCGTGTCGGCGTAGGCGTTTTCGCGCGGGGCTTTGCCGCCCAAGTAGGCATCGGCTTGGGTGTGGACGAATGTGATGCCGTTGTGTTGCACGGTGGTTAAGCTGTTGTTGATACGGTTTACTTCTGCACCCGACACGACAACGATTTCAGCTGCCAGCAGGTTGCCATCGGCAGGGGCTTGGCTCACAAACGCAGAAAGCGGCTGCGCTGCGCCTTGTTGCGCGGCAAAGAGTTGGGCGACTTCGTCCAAGCGGTCGGCATCGCGCAGGAAAATGGTTTGGCGGACGATTTGCTGGTTGGCAAAGTGTTGTTGGATTTGGGCGACGATGTCGGCGGCTTGCTCGGCATAGCTGCTGCCGCTTTGTGGAATGATGACGGCGTAGGCGTAGTTTGAGAAGCGGTCTGCTTTGAATTGGCTTTGTTGCGGGGTCATGAGTGGCTCCGTTTTGTTAGGATGGATTGGGGTAGGGCAGGGCTTGCGTTTCAGGCAGCCTGAAAATAAAGGTGGATGGTGTGGCTCGCTTATGCGAAATATCAATCGCCAGAAGTCTTCGCAATGCAATCTATGGATAACGAAATGCCATGTTGGCTGATGCGTTGCATTTCTTGCGGGTTAAAGCCCAATGCGCAGACATCGCCCGCTTCTAGTTCGCAAACGAGCCAGATATGGATGTCGTTGCCATGGATGCCGATGGCTTGGAGTTCGGCTAATTTGGGTTCAACGATGTCCATGAATGCGTTGATGAAATCAAATTTGTCTTCGTAGGGTTTGGCGATTTGATAGTGCCAAATATCAAAGGGGTTGTGCGTGCCATCGTTTGATTTGGGCATTACGCCAAGTATTTGCGTGATGCGTTGATATTGGGCTTCGGTGTTGTTGGTGGCGATGTAGAGGTTGTAGTAGTTGGTGGCTTTCATGGATGATTGCGGCAAAGGGTTTCAGTACGCTGAACTCCGTTTCAGGCTGCCTAAACAGCTCTATTAGGCAGCCTGGAAACGCTTAATCTACGCTCAATCTACGCCGCCACCGCTTCATGCACGGCTTCATCGTTAAACGCAAAATTGGGTTGGATTCTGCCATCTGCCAACGCAAGAAATTCGTCCACGCCTTTAAACGCGAAGTTCACATAGGCGGTTTGCAGCTTCACATATTCGGCATCAGCTTCGGTGCGCCCGCCTCGGCTCAACGCCATGTTTACATGCCCCATGTGCGATGCGGCGTGCGCCACTTCGGCGGCGGCGAGAATGTATGCCGATTGCGCGGGAGTCATGTCGCCCACTTCTTCGGCAAGTTTGGTGAGCTTTTTGAACCACAGTTTTGCGCCCTCGTCTGTGCCCAATTCGCCTGAAACAAAGCGGCGCAGATGGTCAATCGCTTGTTTGACGGTGGGCAAGGCGCGTTTGTGGGCATAGCCGATGTGTTGCTCAATAATGTCAATGCCTTGGTTTAAACGTTGATAAAGCTCGGCAAGCGGGGTGCTATCGGATACGGTAAAAAGCAGTTGTTTAGACATGATTGTGTTCCTTGTATTGGGTTTATCAGGGCTGCAATGCGGCGCAATCATAGTCGTTTAAAATTTTGTTTTCCAAGAATGTTTTTGAATATTCATTATGCCTTGCGGCATTCTAAAAGATATAAAAGAAAGGCATAAGGCAGCCTGAAACGCGCGTTGGCAAGGCGAAAGCGGATAAAGATTGCCCAACCATTGTAAAATTCGCTTTTCTTGTTTTCAGGCTGCCTCAACATCCATCATGAACCGCCGCCAATTCCTGCAAACTACCGCCACCCTCGCCACCGCCGCTTCCGCATCGTGGCTAGGCTATCGCTATCTTTCGCGCCCGCCCAGCATCACGGTAAACAAAGTTGGCTTGCCGCTTGCCCACTTGCTGCGCGATGGACAACTCAACGCCGCGCCCAGCCGTGAACACGTTTGCGAAACGCTGATACTCGGCAGCGGAGCCGCCGCGCTTTCTGCCGCGTGGTATTTGGCGCGCAACGGCTACACCAATTTCTGCATCGCCGATGGCTTTGAACGCAATGGCAACAATGCCGCCTATGCCTATTCAGGCAGCCTGAAAATGAGCAAAGCGAATTTCAGCGAAGCTAAAACCAACACGACCGAAGCCCCGCTCATCGCCCCCAGCGGCGCGCACTACCTTGCCCAGCCATCCGCCGAAAGCAGCCACATCCGCCAAATGCTTGCCGATTTGGGCATCATCGAAGGCTACGATGACGCAGGCAAGCCCATCTACCGCGACACCGACCTTGTCAACGCCCCCGATGAACGACTGCTGATTAACGGCGCATGGCAAGACGGCATCATCCCTCAGCCGCATGACCCCGACACCCGCCGCTTCTTCGCCCTGATTGCTCAGCTATTGCACGCACGCGGCAGCGACGGGCGCAAAATCTTCGCCATCCCCATCGCCCTATCATCGCAAGATGCCCAATGGCGCGAGTTAGACCGCCAAACCTTTGCAGGCTGGCTCGCCGAGCAAGGCTACCAATCGCCCCGCCTGCTGTGGTATTTGGACTACTGCTGCCGCGACGACTACGGGCAAGGCATAGACCAAGTTTCCGCCTACGCAGGGCTGCACTACTTCGCCGCGCGTGGCAACGAACACGCCCCCGTGCTCACATGGGCAGACGGCCTCAACCACCTATCCGAAGCCCTGCGCGCCCACGCCCAAATCCAAAGCCGCCCGCAACTGCCCAACGCCCGCGAACTCACATTCAGGCAGCCTGAAAGCTACCCCTACATCGCCACCCAAATCGCCGAGCAAAACGACCATGTGCGCGTAACCCTGCGCCACATCCGCACAGGCGACACCCGCAGCATCCGCGCCCAAAACGTCATTTGCGCCATGCCGCTCAACATCGCCCAGCGCATCATCGCCCACCCCCAACGCTACGGCTTCACCCCCGATTTCAGGCTGCCCCCATCCGCCCCATGGCTCATCAGCAACTTCGTACTCCACAGCTTCCCCGCCGAACCCAAACGCAGCGAATTAGCATGGGACAACATCGTTTACGGCAGCCAAGGGCTAGGTTACGTGGTCGCCAGCCATCAACGCATCCACGTCGCCCGCCCCAGCCACACCATCTTTACCGCCTACACCGCGCTCCACCACGACAGCCCCGCCAACATCCGCCGCCAACTGCTTGCCGCCGAACCCCGCGACCTACTAGACATTGCCACCCAAGACCTGCTCACCGCATACGGCGGCAAACAATTCTGGCAACACGTCACCCACATAGACATCACCGTCCGCGCCCACGCCATGAGCGTCCCCAGCGCAGGCTATCTCAGCCAGACCACACTGCTCGCCCTGCGCCAACACCAATCCCGCCTACACTTCGCCCACAGCGATTTAAGCGGCTACTCCGTGTTTGAAGAAGCCGCATGGTGGGGCGTAGCAGCCGCCCAACGCATACTCGCCCAACGATAGGCAGCCTGAAAACACATTTCACACGTTTCAGGCTGCCCCATGGAGTGACGACGGCTCGTCGCCAATCAATCACACATTAAACGACATCGCGTTTGCAATAAATAAGCAGCCTGAAAACACAAAACCGTTTGGTAATAAGCCAAACGGTTTTTGCCAATAGATTAGGGGCTGTACTAGATAAGCAGTCATGTTAGACTGCAAAAATGAAGATAACTC
>CAUQQW010000089.1:0-8584 GCA_963520365.1 uncultured Kingella sp. | reverse complement strand
TAAGGAAGATTCTAACTTAAGTGGAATTTCCTGAGTTATCTAGGACAGCCCCTTAGTTTATTCATTGCATCACAATAAGGCAACTGTGCAAATCAATTTTCAGGCTGCCTAGCTGGCTTTTGAATACAGTTGATTAAAATAAAAATGAGACAAGACACCAACGAGAGCCGTGCACAAATAATACATAAGGGTGTTGGCAACGATTTTAATCAACTATACAAAAAAGCCTGTTGACAGGCGAATGCAAACTGCCAACAGGCTTTGTTATCAGAATACCGTGCCCAGTTGGAACTGGAAGCGTTGCACTTGGTCGCCTGTTTTTTTGTTTAGCGGCAAGGCATAGCTCAATTTGATTGGACCAACGGGAGAAATCCAAGTTAAAGCCAAGCCAGTTGAATAGCGTAGCTCTTCTTTAAAGCTGGATTTATGGTCTTTGCTGTAAAAACCATTGGTGCCGTATGGATTGCTGCGGCTATATGCTCGGGCGTTATAAGTTTTGCCATCCCACACGCTGCCTGCATCGGCAAACAAGCTCATGCGCACGCTCTTGCTGTCTTTTAGCCCAGGGAAGGGGAACAGCAATTCAGCATTGGCGTTCACAGCAAATTTACCACCGTATGCTTCGGCGTCATACGAGCCGTCGTAAGGATCCACGTCATACACTTTGGGGCCGAGCGTGCCTGTTTCGTAGCCGCGCACCGAGCCTAAACCACCGCCCGATTGGGTGTACATAAATGGAATTTCTTTGGTTTTGCCGTAGCTGCCGCTGTATCCAATTTGCCCATTGAGCATCAAGGTAAACGAGCGAGAAATGGGGAAATACCAAGTTTGCTGGTGTCCCAATTGATAATATTGCAAGCCGCTACCAGGTAAGCCAATTTCGCCTGTTACATTGGCGTTGTAGCCACGAGTGGGCCAATAGCCATCATCGGTGGTGTTGCGATACCAGCTGAGCAAGCCTTTGTAAATCCAGTTGTTGCGCTTGTTTTCATCCACAAAGCGTTGGTAACGATAAGGCGGGTTGCGTAACAGTGTAACGCCCATGTGTTCCACGCCCAAGCCAAAGTTTACGCGGTCGTATTCGGTAATCGGGATGCCCATGGTTGCCGTGCCGCCGTAGCGCACCATGCGGTAATTGCGGCGCGTGCTGGCGCTGGTAGATTTGGATGGGTCGTAGCGCGAGCCAAATAGGCTATACGTCATGCTTACGCCATCGGGGGTGAAATAAGGATCGGTGAACGACAAGTTTGCCGATTGGTTCACTTTACTGCGCGATATGTTTACCGAAGCCGATTTGCCCGTGCCAAACAAGTTATCTTGCGACACGCCTGCTGCCAAAATCAAACCATCATCTTGAGACCAACCTGCCGATGCGTTCAGGCTGCCTGTGGCGCGTTCTTTCACCGCAACCGAAACATCCATTTGCTGCTCATCTTCGGGCACAGGCGTGGTGGTTACTTGCACGTCTTCAAAATAGCCTAGCTGGCGCAAGCGTTCTGCCGAGCGGTTGAGCTTGCCTTGGTCGTAGGTTGCGCTTTCCATTTGGCGCATTTCGCGGCGGATGACTTCATCGCGGGTTTTGTTGTTGCCGCTGATTTCAATTTGGCGCACGGCAACGCGGTTGCCAGGGTTGAGTTGCACGGTTAAATCCACATAATGCTTGCCGTTTTCTTCGCGGCGACGCGCTTCGGTGGTAACTTCGGCGCGGGCATAGCCTGCCGATTGCAAGTCCAGTTTAATTTTGGCTAACGCTTCTTGCAGCGTGTCCATGTTGCTCAAACGCCCTGGTTTGATTTTTTTCAGATGTTTTTCCAGTTGGGCAATCGGCACTTCTTTGCTGTCGCCTTCAATTTGCGTGTTGCCCCAATAATAGCGCTCGCCTTCGTGCACGCGGATGGTTACGCTTTCGCGCGTGCGGTCTTCATTGAGCTGGCGTTGCACGTCTTCAAAATCCACTTTGAAATCAAAATAGCCTTTGCGGTGGTAGAACGATTCAAGGCGGGCTTTGTCTTTGCTGAATTTTTCCCATGAGAACACGTTGGATTTGGTCATCCATGAAACCAATGTGCCATCGGTTAGCCCAATAACGCGGCTTAGGCGATAATCGGAAAAGCGTTCGTTGCCTTCAAAATCCAGTTGTTTGACGCGGGTGGTTTCGCCTTCATCAATGTTGATGGTGATGGCAACGCGGTTTTGCGACAATTCTTGCACTTCGGGTGTGATTTTTACGTTGTTTTTGCCTTGTTCTTTATATGCGGCATCCAAGGCACGCAAGGCGCGAATCAGGGCTTCTTGGCTGAAAAAATCGCCTTTGGATAAACCCGAAGTAGCAATCGCTTGGGCGGTGCTGCTATCGATAGTGCGTTCAAAATCGGCTTGTTTTTCGTCGTAAGAGCGCACGGTGTCTTGCTTGCTGTTTACCAAATCTTCATCGCTGCCTGCGTTGCTGGCGCGCACGCTGGACATCTGCTTCACAATGGCATCGGTAGGCAAAACTTTTGCGCCTTTAACCGTTAATTCGCTCACAATCGGGCGCTCTTTCACGGTGATAATCAGCATGTTGCCGTTTTGTTCCAAGAGGGCGTTTTCGTAAAAGCCGCTGGCGTGCAAACGGCGGATGATGTCTTCGCCGATGGTGTCGGTGTAGGTGTCACCTTCTTTTACGGGCAGCAAGGAGCGCACGGTGGCTTCGGAAGTGTGTTGCTCGCCTTCAATGCGAAGATTCTTGATGGTGAAATTGGCTGCCCATGCGGGAGCGGCGATGCCGAGTGCGATGAGAGTTGCGGTGAGGGTTTTGAGTTTCATAGGTTATCCAAAGGAGGCGATTAGTCGGGTTATGTCGTTGAAAAAAGCGAGAATCATCATGGCGAGCATGGCGGAAATGCCAAGGCGTAAGCCCCATTCTTGAACGCGTTTACTGATTGGTCGCCCGATTAAAAGCTCAATAGTATAGTAAACAAAATGCCCGCCGTCTAACACGGGGATGGGCAGCAGGTTCATGATGCCTAGGCTAACGCTTACCAGCGCAAGAAATTCTACATAAGGCTGCCAGCCGATTTGGGCGGTTTTGCCTGCCACTTCGGCGATGGTGATTGGCCCTGAAATATGGGCTAACGAAGCATTGCCTGTAAACAGTTTGCCGAAGAATGAGAGCGTCATGGCGGAATAATTAACGGTTTTGTTCCAGCCTAGCTGCATGGATTCGCTGAAATTAGGGGTGTAGTGATAGCGGACTTTGTCGTCCCATGCTTTGTCGCTTTGTGGCAACACGCCGATTCTGCCTTCGGCGGTGGGGGTGATGCTGGTGCTGTATTCTTTGCCTTGACGGATGTATTGGATTTTCAGGCTGCGATTGGGGTTTTCGCGGATGATTTGGCTCCATGCTTCCCATGTTGGCATGGCTTGGCTGTTGATGGCGATGATTTGGTCGCCTTTTTGCAAGCCTGCGCGCTGGGCGGGGGTGTTGGGGCGAACTTCGCCGATGGTGTTGCTCACTTTAATGGGCGAGATGCCCAAGCCTATTTTGCGCTTGGCAACATCGGTGGCTTGTTGTGTGCCTGTTGCGTCCACAATGCGGTTTTCAGGCTGCCCTTGCGCGTTTTCCACTTGCACGTTGATTTTGCCTGTTTCCAAATCTAGCACGATTTCGGTGTAGGCATCGGAAAAGTTGTTTACGGCTTTGTTGTTTACGCTGATGATTTTGTCGCCCTGCTGAAAGCCTGCTTGGGCGGCGATGCTGCCTTTTTCTACTGTGCCCACATAAGGGCGGATTTGGGTGATGCCGCCGATGCCAAAGCTAAACCAATACAGCAGCACGGCAAGGATAAGATTGGTAAACGGCCCTGCCAGCACCACGGCGATGCGTTTGAGCGGATGTTGCTTATCAAAGGCAACAGGCAAATCTTCGGGCGCAACTTCGCCTTCGCGCGTGTCCACCATTTTCACATAGCCGCCGATGGGAAAGGGGGAGAGACACCATTCAATATTGCGCCAGCGCTTGGTGTAAAACGGTTTGCCCATACCCACGGAAAAGCGCAACACTTTAATGCCACACAACCGCGCCACAACCAAATGCCCCAGCTCATGCAGGCTAACGAGTACAACGATAACAACAATAAATGCAACAAGCATGTGCAAAGCAGAAAGAATGGTGGACAAGATAAAGCTCCGTGGTTAGGCTGGATAAGAAAGGCGGCTAGGATAGCAGTTTTTGTTTATTTGATAAAGAGTTAGACAGGATTAGGTAGCCTGAAAACCCTTTTGATAACGCGAATGCAGTTTTCAGGCTGCCCTAATTCTCTGCTAATTATCTTTTGCTACACTCCGCCTAAAACGAAAGGACATCCCATGCGTATTTTATTGGTTGAAGACGATTCCATGATTGCCCAAGCCGTTATCGGCAGCCTGAAAGACGATGGCTACGCGGTGGATTGGGTAAACAACGGCAACACCGCCGAAACCACGCTCGCCAGCCAAAGCTACGACATCATCTTGCTGGATTTAGGACTACCTGGGCAAGACGGCTTGCAAGTGTTACAACGCACCCGCGCTGCGCACAACACCACGCCCATTCTCATCCTAACCGCCCGCGACGACATCCAAAGCCGTTTAACAGGGCTAGACGGCGGCGCCGACGACTACATCATCAAACCCTTCGTTATGGCAGAGCTCAAAGCCCGCATCCGCGCCATACTCCGCCGCCACGCAGGGCAAGCCAATCCACTGTTAAGCAACGGCAACATCCAGCTCAACCCACAAACCTACCAAGTCTCCCTTGCAGGGCAGCCTGAAAACATCCCATTGAGCCAAAAAGAATTCGCCGTGCTCCAAGCCCTAATCAGCCGCGCAGGCATCATCCATTCCCGCAGCGAGTTGGAAGACAAAATTTACGGCTGGGGGGAAGAAGTAGAAAGCAACGCCATAGATTTTCTTATCCACAGCCTGCGCAAAAAAATCGGCAAAGAACACATCAAAAACATCCGCGGCGTAGGCTGGATGATGCCCAAAGCCGAATAACCCCATCAAGCCGCCCAAGCCCGAAGGCAGCCTGAAAGCCGTAGGCTTCAACGAAGTTAAAACCCTTTTTTACTAGAGCGCGCGTCTTGCCGCGCACCACGCCTTCCATTCCCGTAGCGCCACCCTTTCCGCCAAAGGCAGCCTGAAAATGACCCGCATCAAACACTCCCTGCAACTGCAACTCAGCCTAACCATCACCGCCCTGCTATTCATCATCGCCCTGATTTCAGGCAGCCTATCCTTTTATGAAACCTACCATCAAACCCACAAAATCCAAGACGATTTGTTGCGCCAAATCGCTGCCTACATCAACCCCAGCCAACCACTGCCCAAATCGCAAAAAAGCAAAAACGACGCACGCATCCACATCCGCACCAGCACCCAAGCCGCCCCCGACAAAAAATCCCTACCCGCCGCTAGCCACCTGCCCGACGGCTTCCACACCCTAACCGAAGCCGATGACGACGACACTTACCGCGTGTACATCCACACCACCGAGCAAGGCAAAATCATCATCTATCAAGAAAACGAATACCGCGACGATCTCGCCGAATCCATCGCATGGCACGGCACCGCCCCCATCCTTGCCACCATTCCGCTCGCCATCGCCCTGCTTATCTGGCAAATTCGCCGCGCCCTGCGCCCCCTGCGCCAGCAATCGCAAGAACTACAACAACGCCAAGCCACCAACCTTGCCCCGCTCAACCCCCAGCGAGCCCCCAGCGAAATACAAGGCTTCATCCATGCCATCAACCAACTGCTCCACCGCACCCACCAAACCATGCAACAGCAACAACGCTTCATCGCCGATGCCGCCCACGAACTGCGCACCCCCACCACCGCCCTAATCCTGCAAGCCGAACGCCTAGCCGAACAAAATCTCCCTCCCGAGCTGCAAACACAAATAAGCAGCCTGAAAACCACCATCGCCCGCAGCCAGCAACTGCAAGAACAACTACTCACCCTTGCCCGCAGCCAAACCAACCCTGAGCCAGCCCAGCCCGCCCCCGCCACCCCCATCCAACCCATCTTCCAACGCATCATCCAAGACCTACACCCCCTAGCCCAAGCCAAAAACCAAGACATCGGCGTAACCAGCAGCGAAAACCCCAGCCTGCCTATCAGCGAAATAGACCTATACACCCTAATCAAAACCCTTGCCGACAACGCCATCCACTACACCCCCGCAGGCAGCCAAATAGACCTATCCACCCAAAGCCAGCCAAACAGCACCACCATCATCATAGAAGACAACGGCAACGGCATCCCCCTCGCCGAACGCCAGCGCGTGTTTGACCCGTTTTACCGCATACTCGGCAGCGGCGAACAAGGCACAGGGCTTGGGCTCTCCATCGCCCAAACCATCGCCCAACGCCACAGCGGCAGCATCACCCTACACAACAGCCAAACCTTCCCCACAGGCTTGCGCGTAGAAATCAACCTGCCCAACGGCTCATAAAATTTAGGCTGCCTATTGTTATTGATTGTTTTGTTCGATTACCACCTTTCATAAATCTCAAAGGCAGCCTGAAAACTCATTTTCCGTTTTCAGGCTGCCTTATCCCACCAACAAAAGCAAAATTCTTTTGACAAAACAAACCAATATTGCCATAATCCACCGTTTTCCACGTTCCGCCACGCAAGCGGAACTTTTCATTAACCCAATTCTTTATGGAGTTGAGCATGTACGCGGTCATAAAAACTGGCGGTAAACAATACAAAGTTACCGTTGGCGAAAAATTGAAAGTAGAACAGATACCAGCAGAACTCGACAGCCAAGTAGAACTAGAAGTTCTGATGATTGCTGACGGTGATAAACTAAAACTAGGCGCAGACGCTGCCAAAGCCAAAGTGGTAGCCAAAGTAGTTGCCCACGGGCGTGGCGAAAAAATCCGCATTTTCAAAATGCGTCGCCGCAAACACTACCAAAAACGTCAAGGCCATCGCCAAAATTTCACCCAAATTGAAATTTTGTCCATCGCTTAAACCCAATCTAATCAGGAGTAAACCAAATGGCTAGTAAAAAAGCAGGCGGTAGCACCCGCAACGGACGCGATTCAGAAGCCAAACGCCTAGGTGTAAAAGCCTACGGTAACGAGCTGATTCCCGCAGGTTCAATCATCGTACGCCAACGCGGCACCAAATTTCACGCAGGCGAAAACGTAGGCATGGGCAAAGATCATACCTTGTTTGCCAAAGTGGACGGTTATGTAGAATTCGCCACCAAAGGCGCGCTCAACCGCAAAACAGTTAGCATCCGCCCCTGCGAAGGCGCAGAAAACTAATCACGATTTTGTGAACCAAACCCTGTTGTGTTGCAACGGGGTTTTTCAATTTTCAGGCTGCCTTGATAGTTATCCAAGGGCAGCCTGAAAAAGCAATTCGGAAGCGCCAGTGCAGCATATTGGCTTATGTTGTTGTATCAAATACACAGTTTTTTGCCGCGCCAACGCATTTTTCTGAATTAAGATAGCTGCTATAATCACTCCCTTTTTTTCATCCACCCGCATTCGCACGAAAGCCGCAAGTCATGCTGCACACCATTCCCTATTTTCAACAAAATTTGGAAACCGATTTAAGCCGCGTAAACGTGGTCATCAACCGCGCGGTGCAATCCGATGTTGCCCTTATTTCGCAAATCGGCACCTACATCATCGGCGCAGGCGGCAAACGGCTACGCCCCATTCTCACCATTTTGGCAGGCAAATGCTTGGGTTATGATGACGACAAACTCTACTTGCTCGCCGCCATGGTGGAATTTATCCACACATCCACCTTGCTGCACGATGACGTTGTGGATGAAAGCGAACTGCGACGCGGGCGTAAAACAGCCAACAATCTATTTGGCAACGCCGCTGCCGTATTGGTTGGCGATTTTTTATACACGCGCGCATTTCAGCTTATGGTGGGTTCAGGCAGCCTGAAAATCCTAGAAGTGATGGCAGAAGCCACCAACATCATCGCCGAAGGCGAAGTGATGCAGCTGATGAACATCGGCAACACCGAAATCAGCGAGGCCGAGTATTTGCAAGTCATCCAATACAAAACCGCCAAATTATTTGAAGCCGCCGCGCAAGTGGGCGCAATCCTAGCAGGCGCAACGCCCGCGCAAGAACAAGCCCTAAAAAACTACGGCGCATACATCGGTACCGCGTTCCAAATCATTGATGACGTGTTGGATTATTCAGGCAGCGTAGAACAAATTGGCAAAAATGTTGGCGACGATTTAGCCGAAGGCAAGCCCACCTTGCCGCTGATTTACCTGATGCAGCAAGGCAGCGAAGCAGCTGCTAGCGATGTGCGCCATGCCTTGCAACACGCCGATCGCAGCTATTTTGAAACCATACATTACCATGTAATGCAATCGGGTGCGCTGGATTATTGCGTACAACAAGCCCAGCACGCAGCAGACAAAGCCATTGCTACTTTGCAAATGCTGCCTGAAAATGAAGTTACAGCCGCCATGCGCGAATTAGCAGAAAAATCCCTATCACGCATTGCATAAAACCAACACTCGCCGTAGTTCAACGGATAGAACGTATGCCTCCTAAGCGTAAAATACAGGTTC